>NZ_JBFUGE010000001.1:0-90593 GCF_056403075.1 Ideonella sp. P3_A4
GTGCTGTAAGGCGCCCACCGCACGAGGAAGAGCAACATGCAACTGAACACGATCAAGCCGGCCTCCGGCTCCAAGCATGCCAAGCGCCGTGTCGGCCGCGGCATCGGCTCGGGCCTGGGTAAGACTGCGGGCCGTGGCCACAAAGGCCAGAAGTCCCGTGCGGGCGGCTACCACAAGGTGGGCTTCGAAGGCGGTCAGATGCCGCTGCATCGTCGCCTGCCCAAGCGCGGCTTCAAGTCGCAGCTGCTGAAGTTCAACGCCGAAATCACGCTGCTCGAACTGCAGACGCTGGGCGCGGACGAAGTGGACCTGCTGACGCTGAAGCAAGCCGGCCTGGTGGCCGATCTGGTCAAGAACGTCAAGGTCATCAAGTCCGGCGAGCTGACCAAGAAGGTCACGCTCAAGGGCATCGGTGCCACCGCGGGTGCCAAGGTGGCGATCGAAGCCGCTGGCGGCTCGCTGGCCTGATCCCGGCCTGACAACCGACTCGAAGGACACCCACCCTCGTGGCAACCTCCCCGAATCAGCTGGCCAAGACGGGCAAGTTCGGCGACCTGCGTCGTCGGCTGGTCTTCTTGCTGTTGGCGCTCGTGGTCTACCGCATCGGCGCACATATTCCTGTGCCGGGCATCAATCCGCAGCAACTGCAGGCCTTGTTCCAAGGTCAGCAGGGCGGCATCCTGAACCTGTTCAACATGTTCTCGGGTGGCGCGCTGTCGCGGTTCACGGTGTTCGCGCTGGGGATCATGCCGTACATCTCGGCCTCGATCATCATGCAGCTGATGAGCTACGTGGTGCCGACGCTCGAAGCGCTGAAGAAGGAAGGTGAGTCGGGTCGTCGCAAGATCACTCAGTACACGCGCTACGGCACGCTGCTGCTGGCCGTCTTCCAGTCGCTGGGCATTGCGCTGGCGCTCGAAGGCACCGCAGGATTGGTGATCGCCCCGGGCTTTGGTTTCCGTGTCACGGCGGTGGTCAGCTTGGTGGCTGGCACGATGTTCCTGATGTGGCTAGGTGAGCAGATCACCGAGCGGGGCCTGGGCAACGGGATCTCGATCCTGATCTTTGGCGGTATCGCCGCTGGTTTGCCCAATGCGATCGGTGGCCTGTTCGAGCTGGTGCGTACCGGTGCCATGAGCATCATCGCTTGCCTGTTCATCATCGCGATCGTGGGGGCAGTGACCTTCGCCGTCGTGTTTGTCGAGCGGGGGCAGCGCAAGATCCTGGTGAACTACGCCAAGCGTCAGGTCGGCAACAAGGTGTATGGTGGCCAGTCGTCGCACCTGCCGCTRAAGCTAAACATGTCGGGCGTGATCCCGCCGATCTTCGCGTCGTCGATCATCCTGTTGCCGGCGACGGTCGTGGGTTGGTTCGCCACCGGCGAAGGCATGCGTTGGCTGAAGGACATCTCGTCGGCGCTGTCGCCGGGTCAGCCGATCTACGTGTTGCTTTACGCCGCGATGATCGTCTTCTTCTGCTTCTTCTACACGGCGTTGGTGTTCAACAGCCGTGAGACGGCAGACAACCTGAAGAAGAGCGGCGCGTTCATTCCGGGCATCCGGCCGGGTGAGCAGACGGCCAAGCACATCGACAAGATCCTGTCGCGGCTGACGCTGGCTGGCGCGATCTACATCACGCTGGTCTGCCTGCTGCCTGAGTTCTTGGTGCTGAAGTACAACGTGCCTTTCTATTTCGGTGGCACCTCGCTCCTGATCATCGTGGTCGTCACGATGGACTTCTGGGCGCAAGTGCAGTCGTATKTCATGAGTCAGCAGTACGAGTCTCTGCTGAAGAAGGCGAATTTCAAGGCCAGCTGAACCGACTCGGCCAGCTGCCAGCAGAAAWAACAATGGCGAAAGACGACGTCATCCAGATGCAGGGTGAGATCCTGGAAAACCTGCCCAACGCCACCTTCCGAGTGAAGCTGGAAAACGGGCATGTGGTTCTGGGTCACATCTCCGGCAAGATGCGGATGCACTACATCCGCATCCTGCCGGGCGACCGGGTGACTGTCGAACTGACCCCATACGATTTGAGTCGCGCTCGGATTGTTTTCCGCGCAAAGTGAATAACGTTCCAGAGCGTTTGGACCCCTCCCGGAGAAGACCATGAAAGTCTCGGCCTCGGTCAAGAAAATGTGCCGCAACTGCAAGATCATCCGCCGTAATGGCGTGGTTCGCGTGATCTGCACCGACCCCCGCCATAAGCAGCGCCAGGGTTGAGCCACGGCTGACAGCGAATCGAAGGAAGCACAATGGCACGTATTGCTGGTATCAACATTCCGCCGCACAAGCACGCGGAAATTGGCCTGACGCACATCTACGGCGTCGGCCGCACGACCGCTCAGAAGATCTGTGACTCGGTGGGCATCGCCTACTCGAAGAAGATCAAGGACCTGACCGACACCGATCTGGAAAAGATCCGGGAAGAGGTGGGCAAGCTGACGATCGAAGGCGACCTGCGCCGCGAGATCTCGATCAATATCAAGCGCCTGATGGACTTGGGCTGCTACCGCGGCTTCCGCCATCGCCGTGGCCTGCCGATGCGTGGTCAGCGCACCCGCACCAACGCCCGCACCCGCAAGGGTCCGCGCAAGGGTGCAGCAGCGCTGAAGAAGTAAGCGTCGCCCACGGTACTAGGAAAGAGAACACAACATGGCCAAAGCACCTGCCAACACCGCCGCGCGGCGTGTGAGCAAGAAGATCCGCAAGAACATCGCGGACGGCATTGCCCACGTGCATGCTTCGTTCAACAACACGATCATCACGATCACCGACCGCCAAGGCGGTGCGCTGTCGTGGGCCTCGTCGGGCGGTCAGGGCTTCAAGGGCTCGCGCAAGTCGACCCCGTTCGCCGCCCAGGTCGCTGCTGAAGTGGCTGGTCGTGCTGCGCAAGAACAAGGCATCAAGAATCTGGACGTTCGGATCAAGGGCCCGGGCCCTGGCCGCGAATCGTCGGTGCGCGCCCTGGCTTCGCTGGGCATCCGCATCAACTCGATTTCGGACATCACCCCGATCCCGCACAACGGCTGCCGCCCCCAAAAGCGCCGCCGGATCTGAGCGCAGCAGGGTTGTGACGACCCTGCTACAATCGAGAGTTTCCCGAATGCCGACCGCCGGAGTGATCCGCGGTCGGCTTCCTTACTCCCAAGCCCACCGTCTGAGCGTCAATTACAACATTCGCCAGACTCGCGCGCCGGTCCGAATCGTTTTCAACGAATCCGACCACTGGGCGCGTCAGTAACACACCTAAGAAGGAAGCAACGTGGCACGTTACCTCGGCCCCAAGGCCAAGCTGTCCCGCCGTGAAGGCACCGACCTGTTCCTGAAGAGCGCCCGCCGCGCCATCAGCGACAAGGCCAAATTCGATTCGAAGCCCGGCCAGCATGGCCGCACCTCCGGCTCGCGCACCTCCGACTTCGGTCTGCAGCTGCGTGAAAAGCAGAAGGTCAAGCGCATGTATGGCGTGCTGGAGCGCCAGTTCCGCCGCTACTTCGCCGAAGCCGACCGCCGCAGGGGCAACACCGGCGCCAACCTGCTGTTCCTGCTGGAATCGCGCCTGGACAACGTTGTTTATCGCATGGGCTTTGGCTCGACCCGCGCCGAAGCGCGCCAGCTGGTCTCGCACAAGGCACTGACGGTCAACGGCGAAGTCGTGAACATCCCGTCGTACCAGGTCAAGGCCGGCGACGTGATCGCGATCCGCGAAAAGTCGAAGAAGCAACTGCGCGTCGTTGACGCTCTGAAGCTGGCCGAATCCATCGGCCTGCCGGCCTGGGTCCAGGTCGACGCCACCAAGCTGGAAGGCACCTTCAAGAAGGTCCCGGACCGCGACGAATTCGGTGCCGAGATCAATGAATCGCTGATCGTCGAGTTGTACTCACGTTGATGCCAATTTGGCGCGTGCGTGCCACTGCGCGCATGCGGCCCACCCCGCCGCGGCAAGCCGGTCCCGCGGCGGGTTTTTCGTGCTCCGGTGTGGTCCGCCAGCCTTATCGGTGTAACGAGCCGAGGGTATTGAGAGGAACAGGACTTACATGCAAACCAATCTGCTGAAACCCAAAGCCATCGTTGCGGAGCCGCTCGGCGGCCACCGCGCCAAAGTCACGCTGGAGCCGTTCGAGCGTGGTTATGGCCACACGCTCGGCAACGCGCTGCGTCGCGTGCTGCTGTCGTCGATGGTGGGTTACGCGCCGACGGAGGTCACGATCGCCGGCGTGCTGCATGAGTACTCGACGATCGACGGCGTGGCCGAAGACGTCGTGCACATCATGCTGAACCTGAAGGGCGTGGTTTTCCGCCTGCACAACCGCGACGAAGTCACGCTGGTGCTGCGCAAGGAAGGCGAGGGCCCGGTCACCGCGGCCGACATCCAGACCCCGCACGACGTTGAAATCGTCAACCCTGAGCATGTCATCGCCAACCTGGCCCAGGGTGGCAAGCTGGACATGCAGATCAAGGTCGAGAAGGGCCGTGGCTACGTGCCTGGCAACCTGCGCCGCTACGGCGATGAGCCGACCAAGTCGATCGGCCGCATCGTGCTGGACGCTTCGTTCTCGCCGGTCAGGCGCGTCAGCTATGCGGTCGAAAACGCCCGCGTCGAGCAGCGTACCGATCTTGACAAGCTGGTGATGGAAATCGAAACCAACGGCGCCATTTCGCCGGAGGAAGCGATCCGCGCGTCGGCCAAGATCCTGGTTGAACAGCTGGCCGTCTTCGCCCAGTTGGATGTGGGCGACATTGCCACTTTCGACCAGCCGGCCAAGAGCTCGGCGGTGTTCGACCCGATCCTGCTGCGCCCGGTCGACGAGCTCGAGCTKWCGGTGCGTTCGGCCAACTGCCTGAAGRMCGASAACATCKWCTACATCGGCGACCTGATCCAGCGCACCGAGACCGAGCTGCTGAAGACCCCGAACCTGGGTCGCAAGTCGCTCAACGAAATCAAGGAAGTGCTCGCTTCGCGTGGTCTCACGCTGGGCGCACGCCTCGAGAACTGGCCGCCCCAGGGCCTGGACAAGCGTTAACTGAAAAAGACGGCACAAAACGCCGTCCAAGGAACGGGCCGCATCTCGGTGCGGCCCGGTGCAACCCCTGGTACCTGATCCGGCCAGGGTTCAATAAAGAAAGGAAAGCACCACCATGCGTCACCGCCACGGACTTCGCAAACTCAACCGCACCAGCGAACATCGCCAAGCGATGCTGCGCAACATGTGCGTCTCGCTGCTGCGCCACGAAGCCATCAAGACCACGGTCCCCAAGGCCAAGGAACTGCGCCGCGTCGTCGAGCCGCTGATCACGCTGGGCAAGGAAGCCACGGTCGCCAACCGCCGCCTGGCTTTTGCCCGCCTGCGTGACCGCGACATCGTGACCAAGCTGTTCAACGAACTGGGCCCGCGTTACCAGACCCGTCCGGGTGGCTACACCCGGATCCTGAAGATGGGCTTCCGCGTCGGCGACAATGCGCCGATGGCCTATGTCGAGCTGGTCGATCGCCCTGACGTGGCGGGCGAAGCGGTCGAAGGCGTCGCCGAATAAGTCAAGAATCCTCTTTCCGAGGTTTTCGCAATAAAAGGGCCAGCTATGCTGGCCCTTTTTGCTTGGTCTGCACGGCCCATCAGGCTGCTGCATCGGAAGGCGCGGAACCTGCGCCGCCCTGGTCTCTCAGAGAACGACATGATCCGACCGCTGAATTGGCTCCATCGCTTCGCCAGCCTGCTGGCCATGCTGTCCCTGGCTGTGCTCGGTTTGCTGGCTTCGGCTGCGGCACACGCGGCCGATGACTTCCTGGAGCCCGAGCAGGCGTTTCCGCTTGACGTGCGCGCCGCCGGCCCAAAAGAGTTGCTGCTGACTTTCCGCACGGTGCCCGGCTACTACCTGTACCGCGAGAAGTTCCACTTCAACACGACCGAGGCATCGGTCGGTGAGCCGGTGCTGCCGGCTGGTCATGTCAAGTTCGACGAGAACTTCCAGAAGAACGTCGAGACCTACCACGGGCCGCTGGAGGTGCGCGTGCCGGTGACCCAGGCCGCCGCTGGCGGCTTCACGCTCGACGTGGTATCGCAAGGCTGTGCCGATGCCGGCCTGTGCTACCCGCCGCTGACGCGCCAGGTGCGTGTGTCGCTGACCGGCTTTGGCGGGGATGGCACGGCCAGTTTGGTCGGCGCGCCGCAGGCGAGCACAGGGGCTGATGGCGCCACCGCCGGTGGGCTGTTGAAGTCCGCCGCGCAAGCGTCGCCGCAAAACGCCAGCTCGACCGCTCCCGCGGACTCGTCAGACAACGACGGCGACCGCGTGCAGCAAGTGCTCAAGAGCGGCTCCTGGTGGGCCGCTGTGGGCGCCTTCTGGCTGATGGGGCTGCTGCTGGCCTTCACGCCATGCGTGCTGCCGATGTTGCCGATCTTGTCGTCGATCCTGACCGGCGGGGCGGAGGTGTCGCGTCAACGGGGCTTCTTGTTGGCGGTCTCCTATTCGCTCGGCATGGCCATGATCTACACCGGGCTTGGCGTGGCCGCCGGACTGGCGGGTGAGGGCCTGGCTGCGACGCTGCAAAAGCCGGCGGTGTTGGCCGGCTTCGCGCTGATGCTGGCCGTGTTCTCGCTGTCGATGTTCGACGTCTACGAACTGCGCCTGCCGTCGGCCTTGGCCACGCGACTGGATGGCGCCTCGCGGCGTCTGCCTGGTGGTCAGCTGGTCGGCGTGTTCCTGATGGGCGGGCTGTCTGCGCTGATCGTCAGCCCTTGCGTGACGGCGCCGCTGGCGGGGGCCTTGCTGTTTCTCAGCCAAACGCGCGATGTGGTGCTGTCGGCGAGCGCCCTGTTTGCGCTGGCCGTGGGCATGAGTACGCCGCTGCTGTTGCTGGGCGCTTCGGCCGGCGCCTGGTTGCCCCGCTCGGGCACCTGGATGAACGTGATCAAGCGCTTCTTCGGCCTGGTGCTGCTCGGTGTCGCGCTGTGGGTCGTACAGCCGGTGTTGCCAGCAGCGGCGGTGTTGGCCCTGTGGGGCGCTTTGCTGCTCGTGTCGGGCTTCATGCTGCGGCCCTTCGACGCCAACCCGCATAGCGCTGCGCCACGCGTCTGGTTGCAGCGCGCGGCGGGTGTGGCCGCCTTGGCGTGGGGCGTGATGCTGCTGGGCGGTGCTGCTTCGGGTGGGCGTGATCCGCTGCAGCCGCTAGCCCACCTAGCCTCTGCTGGGGAGGGAGCCGGACCGCGCGGCGCGGCGCCGTCCCTGGCTTTCATGCATGTCAAGAGCGTGGCCGAGCTGGACGCGCAACTGCAACGAGCGGGCCGCCCGGTGATGCTGGACTTCTATGCCGACTGGTGCGTGTCCTGCAAGGAGATGGAGCGCTTCACTTTCAGCGACCCGCAAATCCAGGCGCGTTTGTCGAAGGCGCTGTTGCTGAAGGCCGACGTCACGGCCAACAGCGACGATGACCGCGCGTTGTTGAAGCGCTTCCAGCTCTTCGGCCCACCGGGCACGATCTTCTTCGACGCACGCGGCAGCGAGTCACGCGATGCGCGGGTCATTGGCTTCCAGAACACGGCCCGCTTTGCAAAAAGCTTGGACGCGGCTGGCCTCTAACGCAATTGCATGCTATAGTCCGTCTTTCTGTCGCGGGGTGGAGCAGTCTGGTAGCTCGTTGGGCTCATAACCCAAAGGTCGCAGGTTCAAATCCTGCCCCCGCAACCAAATTTCAGCCGACGCCACGGTTGCCATCAAGCCCTCTCTACCCGGTGTAGCGAGGGCTTTTTGTTTTCCCGATAGCGGTGCGCTGCAGCGGGTTTGTCCCAAGGTTTTCGGCTGGGCCGAAGGCTTGATTCGGCCCCACAGCGCCACAACTACAATGCCGCGCCCGCCGACTGGCGCGCTGCCACTGAAGAAGGAAACTCTCGTGTTCATTTCCAACGCCTACGCCCAAGGTGCAACGCCTGCAACCCCTGGTGGCTTGGCCGGCTTCCTTCAGGGGCCGTTTCCGATGTTCATCGTGCTGTTCGCGGTGATGTACTTCGTGATGATCCGCCCGCAGATGAAGCGGCAGAAGGAACACCGCGCCATGATCGACGCGCTGGCCAAGGGTGACGAGGTGGTCATCGGTGGCGGCGTGATCGGCCGTGTGGCCAAGATGGGCGAGAGCGTGCTGCACATCGAGGTGGCCAAGGATGTCGAAGTCCAGGTCCAGCGCTCGTCCGTCGTTCAGGTGCTGCCCAAGGGCACCTACAAATAAGCCTGCTGGCAACCCGGCGCATCTCCGCATGCGCCTGGCCGCGGCTGCTGATGCGGCGGGCGGTCCACGGCACGAAAGCCTGACATGAATCGATACCCTCTGTGGAAGTACCTGCTGCTGGCCTTCGCGCTGGCCGTGGGCCTGGTCTATACGCTGCCCAACTTCTTCGGCGAAGCGCCGGCGGTGCAGGTCTCCAGCGGCAAGGCGACGCTGAAGATCGACGCCTCGCTCGTTGGGCGGGTCGAGCAGGTGCTGCAAAGCGCCAGCATCCAGCCCGACTTCGTGCAGTTCGAGGGCAATTCGGTCAAGGCCCGCCTGCACGACACCGACACCCAGATCAAGGCCAAGGACGCGATCAGCAAGGCGCTGAACGGCGACCCGAACGACCCCTCCTACATCGTTGCGCTGAACCTGGTCTCGCGCTCGCCGCAGTGGTTGAGCAGGCTGCATGCGCTGCCGATGTACCTGGGGTTGGACCTGCGCGGCGGCGTGCACTTCCTGATGCAGGTCGACATGAAGGCCGCGCTGACGAAGAAGGCCGAATCGCTGACCGGCGACATTCGCACCACGTTGCGCGACAAAAACATCCGCCATGCCGGCATTGCGCGCGAAAGCAACAGCGTCGAAGTGCGCTTCCGCGACGCTGAGACTCGCACGGCTGCACTGACGGTCCTGAATGACACGCAGCCTGACGTGATCTGGACCGAAGGCTCGGCAGCCAATGGCGACCTGCTGCTGACCGGTGCGCTGAAGCCCGAGGCGATGCGCAAGGTACAGGATGCGGCGCTGAAGCAGAACATAACCACGCTGCACAACCGCGTCAACGAGCTGGGCGTGGCCGAGCCGGTGATCCAGCAGCAAGGCACCGACCGCGTGGTCGTGCAATTGCCCGGTGTGCAGGACACCGCCAAGGCCAAGGACATCATCGGCCGCACCGCCACGCTGGAAGTGCGACTCGTCGATGACTCAGCCGAAGCCGCGACAGCGGCCGCTGGCGCTTCGCCGGTGCCCTTCGGTACCGAGCGCTATGTCGAACGCGGCGGCGGCCCGCTGATCGTCAAACGCCAGGTCATCCTGACCGGCGAGAACCTGACCGACGCCCAACCCGGCTTCGATGACCATCAGCAACCGGCGGTGCACCTGACGCTGGACGCCAAGGGCGCACGCATCTTCCGCGACGTGACGCGTGAGAACGTCAACAAGCGCATGGCCATCCTGCTGTTCGAAAAGGGCAAGGGCGAGGTCGTGACGGCGCCGGTGATCCGCTCTGAAATCGGCGGTGGCCGCGTGCAGATTTCCGGTCGCATGACAACGCAAGAAGCCAATGACACGGCGCTGCTGTTGCGCGCCGGTTCGCTGGCGGCGCCGATGGAGATCATCGAAGAGCGCACGATCGGCCCGAGCCTGGGCGCCGACAACATCGCCAAGGGCTTCGCGAGCGTGACCTATGGCTTCGCCGCGATTGCAGTCTTCATGTGCCTGTACTACCTGCTGTTCGGCATGTTCTCGACGCTGGCGCTGGCCTTCAACCTGCTGATGCTGATTGCGGTGCTGTCGATGATGCAGGCCACGCTGTCGCTGCCCGGTATCGCGGCGATTGCGCTGGCACTGGGCATGGCAATCGACTCGAACGTGCTGATCAATGAGCGCGTGCGCGAAGAGTTGCGCGGCGGCGCATCGCCGCAAGCTGCCATCAGCGCCGGCTACGAACGCGCCTGGGCGACGATCCTGGACTCGAACATCACCACGCTGATCGCAGGTCTGGCGCTGCTGGCCTTCGGCTCCGGCCCGATCCGTGGCTTCGCGGTCGTGCACTGCCTGGGCATCCTGACCTCGATGTTCTCGGCCGTGATGTTCTCGCGTGGCCTGGTCAACCTCTGGTACGGCCGGCAGAAGAAGCTGAAGTCGGTGTCGATCGGCCAAGTCTGGCGACCGGAGGGCTCGGCCCTGCCGGCCACCACCGACACGGCCGATCAGGCCTGACCCGCGCCGCACGCGACGCTGAATCCACAAAGGTCATTCCATGGAATTCTTCCGTATCCGGCGCGACATCCCGTTCATGCGGCATGCGCTGGTGTTCAACATCATCTCGGCCCTCACGTTCTTTGCGGCGGTGTTCTTCCTGGTCACCCGCGGCCTGCATTTCTCGATCGAGTTCACCGGCGGCACGGTGTCCGAGATCCACTACGCGCAAGCGGCCGATCTGGCCCATGTGCGCGAGGCCGTCGACAAGCTCGGCTACGGCGAAGTGCAGGTGCAGAACTTCGGCACCTCGCAGGACGTGATGATCCGCGTGCCGGTGCGCGCCGACGTCAAGCAGGCCGAGATCGCACAGCACGTGTTCGATGCACTGTGCGCAGCCGACACGGGTGTGGTCGGAAAGAAGACCGTCACCACGCCGAAGGGCGAATTGGTGACGCGGCCTTCGTGCACGCAGGCCGGCGGCGTCGAACCGTTCGAGCTGTCGCGTACCGAGTTCGTTGGGCCGTCGGTCGGCGCCGAGCTGGCGCAGGACGGCGCGAAGGCGCTGGCCTTCGTCGTCATCGGCATCATGATCTACTTGGCGATCCGCTTCGAGTGGAAGTTCTCGGTCGCCGCGATCATCGCCAACTTGCACGACGTGGTGATCATCCTGGGCTTTTTCGCCTTCTTCCAGTGGGAGTTCTCACTCTCGGTGCTGGCGGCGGTGCTGGCGGTGCTGGGCTATTCGGTCAATGAATCGGTGGTGATCTTCGACCGGATTCGTGAGGCCTTCCGCAAATACCGCAAGATGAACACCCACGAGGTGATCGACCATGCGATCACCTCGACGATGAGCCGCACGATCATCACCCACGGCTGCACCCAGATGATGGTGCTGTCGATGCTGCTGTTCGGTGGCCCGACCCTGCATTACTTTGCGGTGGCACTGACCATCGGCATCCTGTTCGGCATCTACTCGTCGGTCTTCGTGGCCGCGGCGATCGCGATGTGGCTGGGTGTCAAGCGCGAAGACCTGGTGAAGTCGGGCCCGGCCAAGGAAGGCGGCGACCCGAACGACCCGAACGCCGGGGCGGTGGTGTAGAGTCAAACGCCTCCACTCGGCCTGCCGCACCGACGCACATGCCCGCTCCCTCGGCCCAGACGAGCCTGCTCGATCAAGCGCGACTGTTCTACGCTGAACGCCTGGTCAAGGAGTTCCAGCCCTGGGCGGACGCGGCTCTGGCCGGCGCGCAACTGCTGAACGAAAAGCCAGCCGAGCGCACGATCGCGCAGCAACGGCGCGATATGCTTCAGGACCTGATGCGCCACGGCGGTCAGTGGCCAGCGCGCCTGGCCGATCAGGTGCGGCAACAGATCGCAGCTGGTGGTTCCATGACCGCTGCCAGCGCGAAGCCCACGGGTCCAAGCAGCGGGCTCGACCTGAAGCTGGTCGACGACGACACGATCCAGTACGAGATCCTGGTGTCACGCCTGGCCCAGGGCATGCTGGACAAAGGCATCTGGGAATACAACGACCTGCGCGCCCGCCTGCTCGCGCTCGCGCGCCAACCTGAGTTGGACGAGCACGACCTGTTTCGCACGCCGGTGTTGGCGCAGACCGTCGTCAGCGCCTGGACAGCTGCCGGCCTGGCGCTGGAATCGTGGCGCGGCCTGGAAGAGGTTCTGATCAAGGCCTGCGCCAAACCGATCGAAGGCGTCTGGAAAGAAGTTAACAAGTGGCTGATCGACCATGGCGTGATGCCCGAGGTCGACCTGCGCGGTGCAATCCGCAAATCGGACGGCACCTCCACGTCGCCCGGCCGGCTGGATGAAGTTCCGCCGACACGCACAGGGGCCAGCACGCGCTTTGCCGACACGGCCACCTCGACGCCGTCGGCCCCGATGCCGTCTACCGGCGGCCGCTCCAGCGTCTACGGCGCCACGGGCTACGGTGCCGGTGGGGCGATGACCGGCGGCGGCGCCAGTTCTTCGGGCGGCGGCGCAGCCGCTCAAGGCGCGGGCGCGCCAGGTGAACCGTTTGGTGGGCCGCGGCCGCCGCAGAGCATCCTGCACGGCCACAGCATCGAAGACGAAACCCGGATGATGACCCGGCAGGCCGGCGGCGGCTCAGCGCGGGCCGACGTCGTGCTGGAGCATTTCTCCGAGGTGATGGAGCGTCACCTGCCAGGCTTCCGCGACACCGCGCATGCCCGCCCCGCGTCGGCGCGCCTGTCCGATGCGATGAACCAGGCCCAGCAGCGCCTGGTGCAGCAGGCCGGCGGCCCCGCGGGGGATGGTGCGGTTGCTGGCGGCGTCGCCGGCCCGGGTCCAACGCCGGAAGTGTTGCTGCAGGAACTGCGCGAACGCCAGGTCGCGTTGAAAGCGGCGGCGACCACGCCGGCCGAGCGGGCCACGGTCGAGCTGGTCGCGCTGCTGTTCCAAGCCATCCTGACTGAAGAGCGCATCCCGGCCCAGCTGCGTGTCTGGTTCGCACGGCTGCAGATGCCGACGCTGCGCGTCGCGATCGCCGAACCCGACTTCTTCTCCACCGCCGACCACCCGGCGCGCCGCCTGATCGACCGCATGGGCGCCTGCGTCATGGGCTTCGAAGGTGGTGCCGAGGTGCTGGGCACCCCGCTCGAGGCTGAGATCAAGCGCGTGGTGCAGGTCGTCGAGGCCTTTCCGGACACCGGTCGCCGCGTGTTCCAGACCGTGCTCAACGAGTTCGAGAAGTTCCTCGAAGGCTACTTCCGCGACTACAACGAGAAGAGCCGGGCCGGCGTCTCGCTGGCTCAGCAGGTCGAGCAGCGCGAGACGCTGGCGATCCAGTACACGATCGAGCTGCGCAAGCTGCTGGGTGACGTGCCGGTGCACGAAGGCATCCGCGAGTTCATGTTCCACGTCTGGGCCGATGTGCTGGCCACCGCCGCCGTGCGCCATGGCCCGCAGAGCGCCGAGGTGAAAACGGTGCGCGCTGCGGCCAGCGAATTGCTGTGGACGGCCAGTGCCAAGACCTCTCGCGAAGACCGCGCCGAGGTGATTCGCCGCCTGCCGCCGCTGCTGACCACGTTGCGCCAGGGCATGTCCTCGGTCGGCCTGGCCGCCGAGAAGCAGGACAACGCGATCAAGTCGCTGAACTTGGCTTTGACGGCCGCCTTCAGCGCTCGCTCGACCGCGATCAGCCCGCAGCAGCTGGACGAGCTGAAAGAGCGCCTCGAGATGATCGAGGAGCTGCTGCCCGACGAAGAGGTCGAGATCGACGAAACCTGGGTGCTCGACAGCGGCAGCCACCAGCAGGAAGGCCTGGAGATCGTGGCCGATGGTGGTTCGATGCCCGGTCCGGCGATGCTGCAATGGGCGTCCGAGCTGCAGCTGGGCGCCGCCTTCATGCTCGAGTACCGCGGCCGTCACCAGTCGGTGCGTTTGGTCTGGCAAGGCATGAGCCGCCAGCTGTCGCTGTTCTCGGCTGCCGACGGTCGTTGTGTGCTGTTCCAGAAGGCGCGCCTGGCGGCTTTCCTGCAGGCAGGGCTGCTGGTGCCGTTGCAGGACGAATCGCTTACCGTGGCAGCGACGCGCAACGCAATCGAGAAGATCAAGGCCGACCCCGCTCGCCTGTTGGCCTAGCGCCGCGCGCCCCAAAAGCAAACGGCAGCCTCCAGGGCTGCCGTTTTCGTTTCCGGGGTCGTTGACTTCAGTGGATCAATCGGTCTTCGGGCGCGACGAACAGTTCGTCGAGGATCAGCGCGTCGGGCTCTTCGCCCAGACTCCAGAAAACCATCAGCACGATGATCTTCAGGTCGTCCAGCTCCAGCGGGCCGGAGCCCACCGCGGTGGCGCGATCGATCACCATCTCGCGCAGCGGCGGCGTCAGCACGCCGGCGGCTTCGAGAAAGCTGATGAAGCCGATCGATTCGTCACCCAGCAATTCCTGCTCTTCGCGCAGGTAGACGCGAATGCCGGCCGAGGACTGAGCCAGTGGTGCGGCGCCGGTGGGTGCTTCTGCGCTCAGTTCGCCCGTGCGCATCGCCAGGCCGTCCAGCCAGTGCAATGCTTCTTGGATCTCGTCCGACTCAAAGCCCACGGCCGACAGTTTGCGGCTCAGCTGTGCGTGGTCCGGGCAGGCGTCGGGCCGCCAGTAGTTTTCGTACAGGTAGACCAGAACGTCGAACATGGATTGACTATACCCGAGTGCCCTGGGCCGGGTCGGCGGCAATTGGCGGGAATCACCCGGGGTCATCCGGGCGTTGGCGTGCTGTTTTCCGCGGCCTGGCGGATGCTCGAAAGATCGGATCAGCCGGTGCCGCGGCGCTGGAACAGCCCGCCCGGCAGGCGGGCCAGCCTGCCATCGAGCTCCATCTCCAGCAGGCGAGCTTGCAGCTCGGCGGTCGGCCAGCCCAACCGTGCCGACAGCGCGTCGAGCGTGACCGGGTCGTGGCCCAGCGCGGCGAGCAGCGGGTCGGGGCGCTGCGTGCTGCCACCGCCTTCCGTGGCGGCTGATGTGCTGGTCACCGATACGGGAGGCATCGGCAGACGCAGCTCCTGCACGATGTCGTCGGCGGTTTCGACCAGCTTGGCGCCGTCCTTGATCAGCCGGTGGCAGCCACGCGACTGCGGGCTGTGGATCGAGCCAGGGATCGCGAACACCTCGCGCCCGCACTCGACGGCCAGCCGGGCGGTGATCAGCGAGCCCGACTGGACGGCGGCCTCGACCACGAGCGTGCCCAGCGTCAACCCGGCAATGATGCGGTTGCGGCGCGGAAAGTGGCTTGGCAGCGGCATGCTGCCGAGCGCAAATTCGCTCAACATCAGCCCCGCCTCTTCGCTGAGGCGGTGCGCCAGCGCGTGGTGGCGCTTGGGGTAGACACGGTCCAGCCCGGTGCCGACCACCGCGATGGTGCCGCCGCCGGTGCCTGCGCCGTCGAGGGCGCCTTCGTGGGCGGCACCGTCGATGCCCAGCGCGAGGCCGGAGACGATCACCATGCCGGCCTGGCTGAGGTGGGTAGCGAAGGCGCGCGCGTTGTCCAGCCCGCCCGGCGTCGCATGGCGGCTGCCGACGATCGCGATCGAGGGCCTCGTCAACAAGTCGATCCGGCCCTGCGCGTACAGCAGTAGCGGCGGATCGGCGGTTTCCAGCAGGGCCGGCGGATAGGCGGGGTCACCCAGCGTCAACACATGGCGCCGAACCGGGTCGGCGGCCAACCAGGCCTGGGTGGTGTCAAACAGCGCGGCCGGATCGAGGCTGGGCTGCTGCAATGCCTGTGCAGCGTCCGCACCGGCAATTTCTCGCCAAGCGCCGGGGCCGGCGGAAACCGCTTGCTCTGGCGACCCGAACGCCGCTAGCAGACGCCGTGCGGCGCCTGGGCTGAGGCCCGGTGAGTGGACCAAGCGCAGCCAAGCCCGCAGTTCTTCGGCGGGCAGGGCAGTGTCGGGTGGCATGGCGAAAGACGGCGGCTGGGCCGCCGCCCAGGCCGAAGGGCGATCAGGGCTGGGTGAACAGGTCGCCGGCGGTGACCGGATCCTGCACGTTCAGGATCAGGGCGTACGACACGCGCTCAAACACGCGGAACACGAACATCAGGCCGTGACGCTCGTCCGGTAGGCGGATCAGTTCGCGTTTGTCTTCGGTGTTGTCGACACGCTGGGTACCGGCGCGCCAGACGGCCATCACGTGGCCACGCTCCATGCCGTCGCGGGCCCCCTTGTTCAGCGAGACGATCTGGTTCTGACCGGCGTTCAGGCCATCGCCGTAGACCGAAATGATGCGGCCCGACATCGGTGCGCCAGGTGCGTGCGGGGCGAACGGGTCGACATCGCGCGCCGGCGCGGGCGACAGGCGGTCGCCGATGTTCACTTCTTCGCGCAGGTTGGTGACGGTGATCGTCGCCGGGATGATTTCGGTCTTGCCGTCCGGTGTGGGGCGAACTTCGCCGGGCCTCACATAGTCGGCCGAGCCGACATAGCGGGCCTCGAAGCCCAGCACCTCCTGCGTGATGGGGTCGACCAGGGGCTTCGGCTCCCGGAACAGTTGCCAGTTGCGGGCCGCCGACAGGTCACCGCGCACGTAGGCGTTCTCGCCCTTGGACACGATGACCCGGCCTTCCTGGGTGGCGACCACGCGCGGCGCGGTGGCCAGCGTGTTGCTGTCCAGCACCACGGCGTCGTTCAAGAACGGGCCGATCAGGTGCATCGGCACCGACGCGATCGCGTCGCTCGGCAGCTCCTCGGCGCGCACCCGCGGCGACAACTTCTCGTCGCCGATCGGCTTGGCGGTGCGCAGGCGGGCGCGGCCGCCGGTCTTGTCCAGGTACAGGATCTGGCCCGGATAGATCAGGTGCGGGTTGCGGATGTCGTCCATGTTCATCCCCCACAGCTCGGGCCAGCGCCACGGGCTCTTGAGGAACAGCTTGGAGATATCCCACAGCGTGTCTCCACGCTTGATGGTGTAGCTGTCCGGCGCATTGGGCGACAGCTCGGACAGCGGCACACCGGTTTCGGCCACCTGCTGGGCGGTGGCTCGTTGGCCCGGGGTGATCGGGTAGGTGGCGGCCCCGGCTGACGCCGCAGCGCCCAACCCCAAGGACACGGCCACGAACCAGCTGGAAGGCGGCACAAGGGGCAGACGCGCGAATCGGCTCATGAATGGACTCTCCCGGGCGACGAGCCGGAAATCAAAGGCAGTGCAACAATTCCGGTTGCGCAGACGGCGGCCAGACCCCTTGCAGGGTCGGGCTTCAAGCCGTTGCTCAGCCGAAACCAAAAGCTAATGAAGCTCCGCAAATTCTGCCCCTAAAGCATTGATATCGCAAACAAACTGGCCTGCACGGTGCAACCCTTTGTCACCTGGGCGGGCCGCAAACGTTGCGTGCTGTTGACAACCTGGGGCAAGCCCCAAGGCCTTCATGGCCCACCGAACCCATGGCCCTGCTTTCGATCCTGCGATACCCTGACCCCCGTTTGCACACCGTGGCGGCGCCCGTCACCGAGGTTGACGATGCCACGCGCCAGCTGGTCGATGACATGCTGCAAACCATGTACGACGCCGACGGCGTCGGCCTCGCGGCGACGCAAGTCGACGTGCACCGCCGCATTCTGGTGATGGACACCTCCGAGCAGCGCGACGAGCCGCGGGTGCTGATCAACCCCGAGTTGGTGAGTACCAGCGAAGAGATGATGGTCGGCGAAGAAGGCTGCCTGTCGGTGCCGACGGTGTACGACGCCGTGCCGCGCCACGCCAAGGTGACCGTGCGTGCGCTGGGCCGCGACGGCAAGCCGTACGAGTTCGACGCCGAGGGGCTGACGGCGGTCTGCGTGCAGCACGAGATGGACCACTTGCTCGGCAAGGTGTTCGTCGAGTACCTGAGCCCGCTCAAGCGCGAACGCATCAAGACCAAGATGCTGAAGAAGACCCGCGACGAGCAAAAGCATCGATGAGGCCTCTGCGCGTCGCGTTCGCCGGTACGCCGGAATTCGCTGCCGCAGCGCTGGCGGTCATCCACGCCGCCGGCTACACGGTGCCGCTGGTGCTGACGCAACCCGACCGACCCGCCGGCCGCGGTATGAAGCTGACGCCGTCGCCAGTCAAGCAGTTGGCACTCGCTCACGGCCTGGGTGTGGCCCAGCCTCAGGGACTGAAACTGGACGGCAGGTACGCGGAGGACGCTGCTGCCGCTCGCGTTGAGCTCGAAGCTGCCGCGCTGGACGTGATGGTGGTGGCTGCCTACGGCCTGATCCTGCCGCGCTGGGTGTTGACCCTGCCGCGCCTGGGCTGCCTGAACATCCACGGCTCGCTGCTGCCGCGCTGGCGTGGCGCCGCACCCATCCACCGGGCGATCGAAGCCGGCGACGGCGAGACCGGCATCACGATCATGCAGATGGACGAAGGGCTGGACACCGGCGCGATGCTGTCCATCGGGCGCGAGCCGATCCGGCCGGGCGACACCACCGGCGCGCTGCACGACCGGCTGGCCGCGCTGGGCGCCACGATGATCGTGCAGGCACTGGCCGACGCTGCGGCGGGTCGTCTGACCGCGGTGCCGCAGCCTGACGAAGGCGTGACCTACGCCCACAAGATCGCCAAGACCGAGGCGGCGATCGACTGGACGCTGCCGGCCGCGGTGATCGAGCGCCGCGTGCGCGCGTTCGACCCCTTCCCCGGCGCCAGCTTCGACTGCGGCGGCGAAGCCGTGAAGCTCTGGCAGGCCAAGCTGAGGCCGGACGTGCAGGCGCAGCCTGGCCGAGTGGTTCACGCAGATGCCGCGCGCCTGACGGTGGCCTGCGGCGACGGCGGGCTGGACCTGCTGCAGCTGCAGCGCCCAGGCGGCAAGCGCCTGCCGGCGGCCGCCTTCATCCAGGCCAGGCCCGACCTGCTGGGCACCGACCTGGCGCCCCATTGAACTCGTGACCCCCGGCCGCATCTGAGCCGGTATCCGCATTGATGCGCGCCGCCATTGCCGGCGCCGAGGAACCACCTGCCATGTTCAACCTGTTGAAGACCGCTGTCCTGATGGCGGCGATCACCGCCCTGTTCATGACCATCGGTCGCCTGCTCGGTGGCCAGCAGGGCATGGTGCTGGCGCTGGTCGTGGCGCTGGGCATGAATGTTTTCAGCTACTGGTTCTCCGACAAGCTGGTGCTGCGCATGTACAACGCGCAGGAGGTCGATGCCCAGAGCTCGCCGCAGTTCTACCGCATGGTGCAAGAGCTGGCCGAGCGGGCCCAGCTGCCGATGCCGCGCGTCTACCTGATCAACGAAGACGCGCCGAACGCGTTTGCCACTGGCCGCAACCCGAGCCATGCAGCCGTGGCCGCGACCACAGGCATCCTGCGCACGCTGAGCGAGCGCGAACTGCGCGGCGTGATGGCGCACGAGCTGGCGCACGTGAAGCACCGCGACATCCTGATCTCGACCATCAGCGCGACGATGGCTGGTGCGATCTCGATGTTGGCCAATTTCGCCATGTTCTTCGGCGGTCGTGACGACGAAGGTCGCCCGGTCAACCCGATCGTGTCGATCCTGGTGATGATCCTGGCGCCGATCGCCGCCGGCCTGATCCAGATGGCGATCAGCCGTGCCCGCGAGTTCGAAGCCGACCGCGGCGGCGCCGAGATCTCGGGTGACCCACAGGCGCTGGCCTCGGCACTGCAAAAGATCCACCGCGTCGCCCAAGGCCTGCCGCTGGAAACCGCCGAGCGTCACCCCGAGACGGCGCAGATGATGATCATGAACCCGCTGTCGGGTGGCGGCCTGCGCGGCTTGTTCTCGACCCACCCGAGCACCGAAGAGCGGGTCGAGCGACTGCTCGAAATGGCCCGTTCCGGCCTGGCTGCTCGCTGAATCGGGGTCTCAAGTCCGCGGCGGGCGGGCCGATAAACCGGGCAGTCCTGTGCCTACAGACCACCCACCCACCATGCGCCGCGCCCTTCTCGCCCTCGTCACCCCGGTTTGCCTCTGGCTGGCCGGCTGCGACATGCTGGGCATCGAAGGCGCGACAGTCGTTGCCGAGCGCAAGGCCGCTGAAGGCAAGGCCGTCGGCGCCGCCTGCCGCCACGCCGGCCGGGCGATCGAAGACTGCTACACGCTGAACAAGAAGGCCGACAAGGCCGCCATCTACGCCGGCTGGCGCGAGATGGACGATTACATGCGCGAGAACAAGCTCGAACCGGTCCCGCCGCAGCTGAAAGCCGAAGCGCCGAAGGCCAAGGCGGCCGAGTCCGAAGACGAGCCTGAGAAGACCACCAAGGCCGACGGCGAGACCAAGGGCAAGGAAGCCCGCGCCAAGAAGGTCGCCAGCTCTCACTGATCGGGCGTTCTTGCTGTGYGTCCATGCACAGCCGACCCGCATCTGCGCACGAATGTGTATCCCCCATGGGTGAAAACCCCATAGGACAATGGCTGGATGCCCGATGTTGCGCCGCCGCCCCCGCTGTCCACGCCAATCTGGCAACACCCCGAATTCCGCCGCGGCGCCCGTGAGATGACTGGCATTGCTCTGGGCCTCGCTGCGTGGGGCCTGGTGACCGGCGTGGCGATGGTCAAGAGCGGGTTGCCGATCCCGCTGGCGTTGCTGATGACCTTTGTTGTCTTCGCCGGCAGTGCGCAGCTGGCTTCGCTGCCGCTGATCGCCAGCGACGCGCCGATCTGGGTGGTGTGGGCGACTGCGGCTTGCGTCAACCTGCGTTTCGTGATTTTCAGCGCCGGCTGGCGGCCGTATTTCGGCCACCTGCCGCTGCGCGAGCGGCTGCTGCACGGCTACTTCACCGCCGACTTGAACTACGTGATGTTCATGCGACGTTTTCCCGAGCCCAAGCCGTCGGCGGACCAAGGCCCGTACTTCTGGGGCGGTGTCTCGATCAACTGGGTCACCTGGCAGGCGATGTCGCTGCTGGGCATCGCGCTGGCCGACCGCATCCCCACGGCCTGGGGCCTGGGCTTCGCCGGCACGTTGGCGCTGATCGGTTTGACCGGCTCGCTGCTGACAGACCGGCAGACCTGGATCGCCGCAGCCATCGCCGCCTGCGCCGCGGTGGCGGCCTTTGCGCTGCCGTTCAAGCTGAACATCGTCGTCGCCATCGCCGCGGCGGTCGCGGTGGGCATCGTGCTGGACCACTTCAAACCGGCCGTCCCCCCAGGAGCCGGATCATGAGCACCTGGGAAGCCGCGATCTCGATCCTGGGGCTTGGCCTCATCACCGTGCTGACGCGCTCGTTCTTCCTGCTGCCGCAGCGCGAAGTGCCGATTCCGCTGTGGCTGCGCGAGGCGCTTCGCTACGCGCCGCTGGCCGCGTTGGTGGCCGTGATCGCCCCTGAAGTCATCATGAAGGACGGCCACCTGATCCAGACGTGGCAGGATGCGCGCCTGTACGCCGCCGCCGCTGGGGCGCTGTGGTACTGGTGGCGCCGTGGCATCCTCGGCACCATCGTCTGCGGCACCACGGTGCTGCTGGCACTGCGATTCGGCCTGGGCTGGTAAGGCGCCCGGTACCGGACGCAGGTCTGGCGCCGCTCCCGTCTTCCTTTTCCTATCCGAGAACGACCATGATGAAAGTGCTCCGCTTTTCCGACCTCGTTGCCCAGGGCCAAGTGCAGGGCAAGCGCGTGTTCATCCGCGCCGACCTGAACGTGCCGCAGGACGACGCCGGCCGCATCACCGAAGACACCCGCATCCGCGCGTCGGTGCCGTGCATCAAGCTGGCGCTGGACGCCGGCGCCGCGGTGATGGTCACCAGCCACCTGGGCCGCCCGACCGAGGGCGAGTTCAAGCCCGAGGATTCGCTGAAGCCCGTGGCCGAGCGCTTGGCTGAGTTGCTGGGCCGCGAGGTCAAGCTGGTCGCCAATTGGGTCGACGGCGTCGACGTGAAGCCCGGCCAGGCCGTGCTGCTCGAGAACTGCCGCCTGAACAAGGGCGAAAAGAAGAACAACGAAGAGCTGGCGAAGAAGATGGCCGCGCTGTGCGACATCTTCGTGCACGACGCCTTCGGCACCGCCCACCGTGCCGAGGCCTCGACCTACGGCATCGCGCAGTTTGCGCCGGTGGCCTGCGCCGGCCCGCTGCTGGCGGCCGAGATCGACGCGATCGGCAAAGCGCTCGCCAATCCGAAGCGGCCGCTGGTGGCGATCGTCGCCGGCTCGAAGGTCTCGACCAAGCTGACCATCCTGCAGGCGCTGGCCAAGAACGTCGACGGCCTGATCGTCGGCGGCGGCATCGCCAACACCTTCATGCTGGCCGCCGGCCTGAAGATCGGCAAGAGCCTGGCCGAGCCCGACCTGCTGGGCGACGCCACCGCGGTGATCGCGGMGATGAAGGCCCGCGGCGCCGAGGTGCCAATCCCTGAAGACGTGGTGACCGCGAAAGCCTTTGCCGCCGATGCACCGGCCACCGTCAAGGCCGCGACCGACGTCGCCGATGACGACCTGATCCTGGACATCGGCCCGAAGACGGCTGCCAAGCTGGCTGCGCAACTGAAGGCGGCCGGCACCATCGTCTGGAACGGTCCGGTCGGTGTGTTCGAGTTCGACGCCTTCGCCAAGGGTACAGAGACCATCGCCCGCGCGATCGCTGACAGCGACGCGTTCAGCATCGCCGGTGGTGGCGACACGCTGGCCGCGATCGCCAAGTACGGCATCGAAAAGGACGTTGGCTACATCTCCACCGGCGGCGGCGCCTTCCTCGAGATCCTGGAAGGCAAGACGCTGCCGGCGTTCGAGATCCTGGCCAAGCGCGCCGCAGCCTGACGGGGCGGTGCCGATGAGCCGCCGCTGGTGTCGCTTCGTCGTTGCCGGCTGCCTGGCCGCAACGGTTGGTTGGGCCTCGGCAGCGGCCGACACCGGCGTGCTGGGCGTGCAAAGCGGCGGCCGCCAGCTGCTGCGCGACTGCAAGCCCTGGGTGCCGCATGGCTTGTCGTTCTTCGGCCGGCTGCTGCCGAGCAAGCGCGCAGCAGACCCGAGCACCGGCGCCGCGCGCGAGCGCTATGGCGCCACGGCGATCGAGCTCGCACGCGCGATCGGTGCCGACGTCGTGCGGCTGCAGATTGGCCAGCCCTTTCTCGACCCGCAGTCGCCCGAGTTCGACAAGGACTACCTGGGCGAGGTGAAGGAGGCGGTGGCGCAGGCCCGCCGCGCCGGCTTCAGCGTGATCCTGTCGCTGCAGTGGGAAGGGCGCACAGGCGTCAAGCCGGTCGAGATGCTGCCCAAGGCATCAGCTCTGAGGGCTTGGACGGCCGTGGCGCCCAGCTTCGCCAACGACCTCGGCATCGCGTTCGAGCTCTTCAATGAACCGGCCAGCCCACCCGATCCCGGGCCGGGCATGTGGGAAGCCTGGCGCGCCGGCCACCAGGCGCTGATTGATGCGCTGCGCAAGAGCGGCGTGCGCAACCTGCTGATCGCTGACGGCCTGCGTGGCGCCCAGCGGCTGGACGGGGCTCCGGCGCTGAACGATCCGCTGGGCCAACTGGCCTATGCGGTGCACCCGTACTTCGGCTCCGAAGACAACTCACCCGCCGGCTGGGACCAGCGCTTCGGCCGCTTCGCTGCGACGCACCCGGTGATCGCGACCGAATGGGGCCACGCCGCGCGCCACTGCGAACGCGGCGGTGCCGACACCGCCGAGCAACTGCTGGGCTACCTGTCGGAACGCCGCATCGGCGTGATCGGCTACGGCGCCGACGAGGTGCACAGCCGAATGTTGCGTTGGGACGGCGACAAGCCCGTCTGGTCCAGCTACAAGAACCGCCCTTGCAACGGTGCGGCTGCCGGCCCGGGCGAGTTGCTGCAGGCCTGGTTCGACAAACAGTCGCGTGAAGCGACGCGCGTTGCGGCCGTCGCGCCGGCTGCCTGCGAGCGCGCGGCCCGCTGAGCGTTGCGGCGCCGCCGCGATCGCGGCTTTCCACATCGGCCATGCCACGTTAGGCTGCTACGCTGGGCACAAGACCTGCAAGCAAGCCCCGCGAGGAGACAACGACATGGCTTCCCCCCTGACCCCGGCCGAACAGGCCTTGCGCGACGCCGCGCTCGAATACCACCGCAGCCCGACACGCGGCAAGATCGCCGTCACGCCGACCAAGCCGCTATCGAACCAGCGCGACCTGTCGCTGGCCTACTCGCCCGGTGTGGCCTATGCCTGCCTCGCGATCGAAGAAGACCCGAAGCTGGCGGCCGATTTCACCTCGCGCGCCAACCTGGTCGGCGTGGTGACCAATGGCACTGCCGTGCTGGGCCTGGGCAACATCGGCCCGCTGGCCGGCAAGCCGGTGATGGAGGGCAAAGGGTGCCTGTTCAAGAAGTTCGCCGGCATCGACGTGTTCGACATCGAGCTGGCCGAGAACGACCCCGACAAGCTGGTCGAGATCATCGCCGCGCTGGAGCCGACGCTGGGCGGCATCAACCTCGAAGACATCAAGGCGCCCGAGTGCTTCTACGTCGAGCAGAAGCTGCGCGAGCGGCTGAACATCCCCGTCTTCCATGACGACCAGCACGGCACCGCGATCATCTCCAGCGCTGCGCTGATCAACGGGCTGGAGCTGGTCGGCAAGAAGATCGGCGAGGTCAAGCTCGCGGTCTCGGGCGCCGGCGCCGCGGCCATCGCCTGCCTCGACCTGATGGTGAGTCTCGGCGTCAAGCGCGAGAACATCTTCGTCGTCGACTCCAAGGGCGTCGTACGCGAAGGCCGCGGCGATACGCTGGACCCGTCCAAGCGCCGCTACTGCCAGCACACGACGGCGCGCACGCTGGCCGATGTGGTCGACGGTGCCGACGTGTTTCTCGGCTGCTCTGCCGCCGGTGTGCTGACCGGCGAGATGGTCAAGACCATGGCCGCCAAGCCGATCATCCTGGCGCTGGCCAACCCCGAGCCCGAGATCAGGCCCGAGATCGCGAAGGCCGCGCGGCCCGACTGCATCATCGCCACCGGCCGTTCGGACTACCCGAACCAGGTCAACAACGTCCTGTGCTTCCCGTACATCTTCCGCGGCGCGCTGGACTGCGGCGCGACGCGCATCACCGAAGCGATGAAGCTCGCGTGCGTGCACGAGATCGCCGCCTTGGCCAAGGCCGAAACGAGTGACGAGGTCGCCGCGGCCTACGCCGGCCAGGAGCTGAAGTTCGGGCCCGACTACCTGATCCCGACGCCGTTCGACGCGCGGCTGATCCTGCGCATTGCGCCGGCGGTGGCGTTGGCGGCGGCCGAGTCGGGTGTGGCGACGCGGCCGATCACCGACCCGCAGGCCTACCGCGAGCAGCTGACCAAATACGTCTACCAGACCGGCATGTTCATGCGCCCGGTCTTCCTGGCCGCCAAGGCCAAGCCCGCGCGCGTGGTCTACGCCGAGGGCGAAGACGAGCGGGTGCTGCGCGCCGTGCAGGTGGTCAAGGACGAAGGGCTGGCCCAGCCGATCCTGGTCGGCCGGCCGAGCGTGATCGAGATGCGCATCGAGCGGGCCGGCTTGCGGCTGAAGGCTGGCGTCGACTTCGAGCTGGTCGACCCGGAAGACGACCCGCGTTACCGCGCCTGCTGGGAGGACTACCACCGCCTGATGGGCCGCGACGGCATCTCGCCCGATGCGGCCAAGGCGGCGCTGCGCCGCTCGAACACGCTGATCTCGTCGATGCTGGTGCGCCGCGGCGATGCCGATGCGCTGCTGTGCGGCTTGGTCGGCCGCTTCGACCACCACTTCGACCATGTCAAGAACGTGATCGGTGCGCGGCCCGGCTCCGGCACGATGGCGACGATGAACGCGCTGATGCTGGAGCAGCACACGCTGTTCATTGCCGACACCTTCGTCAACGAAGAGCCGACAGCCGAGCAACTGGCCGAGATCGCGCAGATGGCGGCCGAAGAGGTGCAGCGCTTCGGCATGCCGGCCAAGGTGGCCTTCTTGTCGCATTCGATGTACGGCTCGTCGACTCGTGCGTCGGCCAAGCGCATGCGTGCGGCGCGCGAGCTTTTCGTGCAGCGTTGCCCAGGCATTGAAAGCGACGGCGAAATGCAGGGCGACGCGGCGTTGTCCGAAACCATTCGCCGCGCGGTGTTGCCCGACACCACGCTGACTGGTGCGGCGAACCTGCTGGTGTTGCCGAACATCGACGCCGCGAACATCCTGTTCAACGTGCTGAAGGTCACTGGCGGCCACGGCGTGACGGTGGGCCCGATCCTGCTCGGCGCGGCGGCCACGGCGCACATCCTGACGCCCTCGGCGACGATGCGGCGGGTCGTCAACATGACCGCGCTGGCCGTCACCGATGTGGCGGCAGCGCGGGCTTCGACGCACGCAGCTGCATAAGCACGTAATCGCCCGGTAACCGAAAACGCGTCGGGCTGTCGATAATCGCCCGCTGCATTGACCCCGGAGAAGCCCCCACCATGTCCCGCGCCACCAAGATCGTCGCCACCCTCGGCCCAGCCTCCAGCGATGCGGACGTGCTGGAGCGCTTGTTGCGCGCCGGTGTCGACGTGGTGCGGCTGAACTTCAGCCACGGCAAGGCGCAGGACCACATCGACCGGGCCAGGCTGGTGCGCGAATGCGCCTCCCGCGTCGGCAACCCGGTCGCGCTGATGGCCGACCTGCAAGGCCCGAAGATCCGCGTCGGCAAGTTCGCCGAAGGCAAGGTGATGCTGGAAAAAGGCGCGCCCTTCGTGCTGGACGCCGGCCGCACCGAACTCGGTGACCTGGACGGCGTGGGCCTGGACTACAAGGAGCTGCCGCGCGACGTGAAGCCCGGCGACACGCTGCTGCTGAACGATGGCCTGATCGTGCTGACTGTCGACCGCGTGCTGGGCGAACAGGTCCACACGCTGGTCAAGATCGGCGGCGAGTTGTCCAACAACAAGGGCATCAACAAGCAGGGCGGCGGGCTGACCGCGCCGGCCCTGACTGCCAAGGACATGGAAGACATCAAGACCGCGATGAGCTTCCAGTGCGACTACCTGGCGGTGAGCTTCCCGAAGAACGCGACCGACATGGAGATGGCGCGCCAGCTGGCCAACGTGGCCGGCGAACCGTGGCGCCACAAGCCGGCGATGATCGCCAAGATCGAGCGCAGCGAGGCGATCCCGCACCTGGAGGCAATCCTGCGCGCCAGCGACGGCATCATGGTCGCCCGCGGCGATCTCGCGGTCGAGGTCGGCAACGCGACGGTGCCGGCGCTGCAAAAACGCATGATCCGGATGGCGCGCGAACTCGACAAGATCGCGATCACCGCCACGCAGATGATGGAGTCGATGATCCTCGCGCCGGTGCCGACCCGCGCCGAGGTCAGCGACGTGGCCAACGCGGTGCTCGACGGCACCGATGCGGTGATGCTCAGCGCCGAGACGGCCGCCGGCAAGTACCCGGTCGAGACGGTCGAGCAGATGGCCGCGATCGCGCTCGAAGCCGAACGCGCCGAAGAGGTGCAGCTGGAAGCCGACTTCACCAACAAGCATTTCGGTCGCATCGACCAGTCGATCGCGATGGGCGCGCTGTTCACCGCCCACCACCTGGGCTGCAAGGCCATCATCGCGCTGACCGAATCAGGCTCGACCGCGCTGTGGATGAGCCGCCACCGCATCCACGTGCCGATCTACGGCTTGACCAGCCAGGTCCGCTCGCAGTCGCGCATGGCGCTGTACCGCAACGTGCGGCCGATCCTGATGAACAACTTCACCGACCGCGACCAGGCCCTGGCCGAGGCCGAGCGCCTGCTGGTGGTGCGTGGCGTGCTGAAGCCGGGAGATACCTACGCGATCACCTGCGGCGAGCCGATGGGCTATCCAGGCGGCACGAACATGCTCAAGGTTTGCCGGGTGGGTTGATCAACCCGGGTTGCCTGCAGAGCTCTGAGCGAGGCAGTCGGCCCGGGGATGTGCTCTGCGGCCCGCTCGCGGGGGGCGGCTTTTGGCTCGCAACGGTTGGCGTTGTCAGCGCCGCTGTGCGCATTCGAGGGTTGGGGCGACCGCGAATAGGGGCCGCCGAACACACCCCCGGACCACCTGCCAGGGCACCGACGGTGGCATGCAGACGCGTGGCGTGTCACGGGTGGTGCTTGCAGGGTGGCGGTGGCGTCTGCGGGCGGCGGCCTCATTCGCGGTCGCCCCCACGTGTCTAGGGCACCACGGTGTTGATGGGTAGCCCGTTGATCACTTCAAGCGGTCGCCCGCGAGCGGGCCGCAGCCCGCAGGCGACGCCGTCGCCCTGCCGCCGCGACCGTCGAAGTAGGAGCTACTTCAAGCTGCCTGAGCCAGCTCGATCATCGCGTTCACACGCGGACCAGCGTTCTTGACCACCAGCTGCACAGCCGTCTGGTTGCGGCCGAAGACGCGGAACAGCTCGTCGGCAAAGCCTTGGCCGATGTGCTCGATGCCAGTGAAATCCAACTCGGCTTGCTTGAACTCGGTCAAGCGAGCAGCCACGCGGCGGGCCTGGGCGCGGGATTCGAGCCCGGTGTCTTCGTTGACGATCAAGCGCAAGGGCAGGGTGGTGCGTTCGATCGAATAGCCTTGGGCGTCGATGCTGGCCGAGCGCATCACCTCGTCCAGTGTGCGGGTCGTGTCCAGCGCAATCGCCAAGTAGATGGCGCTGCCTTGCTGCTGCCGCACGGCGCGAGCCTGCTTCCAACTGCGCGGGTCCCACTCACGGTGCTGGAAGGCGACTGCATTGGCGTGCAAGTCGAAAATGTCGGCCAAGCGCGAAGTGAAGTACAGGCCGCGGCCGGTGTGGCGGTCGGGTGCGCTTGTCAGCTTGCCTTTGCTCAGCTCCAGCATCGCCATCGCCGGGTCTTCGATCTCGAAGCCCTCTCGGATCTTGTCGAACAGGCCGCGGCCGTCGTCCGACACCAGCAACTGCAGGTGAGCGGGAGTCTGGCGCATCGACACGGTGACGAACTGGCCTTCGCTGTGGTCGATGGCGTTGTTCAGCAATTCGGTGAAGGCGTGCTGCATCAGCTGGCGCACGTTCTTCGGCATCTCGAAATGGGGCGCAAAGTCGCGTGCCCAGGGCAGATCTTCGTTCAGACCGGCCAGCGGGTAACGCTGCACGATCTGGCGCAGGCGGCCGGGGGAGTAGCGAGCGCGGCGGCCAACGCCCTGGCCCTCGATCCAGCMCAGGCTGGCCAACTGCTTGACCAGCGCGCGAGCCTTGCCGATGCCGCAGCCGGCCCGTTCGGCCAGCGCCTTCGGCAGGTCGGCCGGCCGGTCTTCGGCCAGGCGGGTGATCCAGGTGGTGACTTGGGCGAGTTCGATGCGGGCCATGGTGGGCTTTCGTGACAGCGAGGAGGGCGGGCCGCGGTGATCGCGAATCCCGGGTTTCCAGGCTCACAGTGTTGGCCCATCCGGCGCAAACTGGAGCCGGAAAAGCGGCGGCTTTTCGGTCCAGTTCCAGGCTGGCGGGGCTGCCGTGGCCTGGCACGCGTGCTGCTTGTCACGCCCCAAGTTTGTGGAATGGCTGAAAAGGGGCGCTCGGTAGAATCGCCCGAGTTACGGCGCGATTACATCGGCCCGGCMCCTGCCTCCCGAGTGACGGCGGCGGCCCTGCCTGCCCGGCGCCGGGGCCTGTTTTTCAACTGCAGTGAGGAAGACCATGCCTCTCGTTTCCATGCGCCAGCTGCTGGACCATGCCGCCGAAAACGGCTACGGCATCCCGGCTTTCAACGTCAACAACCTGGAACAGGTCCAGGCCGTGATGACCGCCGCGGCGGAAGTCGGCGCGCCGGTGATCCTGCAAGCCAGCGCCGGCGCCCGCAAGTACGCCGGTGAAGCTTTCATCAAGCACCTGATCCAGGCGGCCGTCGAAGCCTGGCCGCAGATTCCGCTGGTGATGCACCAGGACCATGGCCAGAGCCCCGACATCTGCCGTGGCGCGATGGGGCTGGGCTTCGGCTCGGTGATGATGGACGGCTCGCTCGAAGCCGACGGCAAGACCATCGCCAGCTACGACTACAACGTCGACGTGACCCGCAAGGTCGTCGACATGGCCCACGCCCAGGGCGTGACCGTCGAAGGTGAACTGGGCTGCCTGGGCTCGCTCGAAACGATGCAGGGCGACAAGGAAGACGGCCACGGCACCGATGCGGTGATGACGCACGACCAACTGCTGACCGACCCCGAGCAAGCCGCCGACTTCGTCAAGCGCACCCAGCTGGACGCACTAGCGATCGCCATCGGCACCAGCCACGGCGCCTACAAGTTCACCCGCAAGCCCACAGGCGACATCCTCGCCATCGGCCGTGTGAAGGAAATCCACAAGCGGATCCCGAACACCCACTTGGTGATGCATGGCTCGTCGTCGGTGCCGCAAGACCTGCTGGCGATCATCAACCAGTACGGCGGCAAGATGAAGGAAACGTATGGCGTGCCGATCGAGGAGATCCAGGAAGCCATCAAGAACGGCGTGCGCAAGATCAACATCGACACCGACATCCGCCTGGCGATGACCGGCGCGGTGCGCAAGTTCATGGCCGAGAACCCGGACAAGTTCGATGCCCGCGAATGGCTCAAGCCCGCTCGCGAAGCCGCGATGAAGATCTGCAAGCAGCGCTACATCGAGTTCGGCTGCGAAGGCCAGGCCGGCAAGATCAAGGCGGTGACGATGGTCGACATGGCCAAGCGCTACGCCAGCGGCGAACTGGCGCAGACGGTCGTCTAATACCCTCATGTGAAGAAGTCGCAAGCGGCCCCTCGAGGGCCGCTTTTGCTTCGGCTTCGATGAACCGGCCGCCGGGCAAGCCACCTACAATCAGCGGCTCATTTCTCGCCCGGCGCCATGAACCCCACGTTGCTCCAGAGTTCGCTGCATTCCCTTCCTCTTCTGGCGCGCGGCAAGGTGCGTGACAACTATGCAGTCGGCGCCGATCGCCTGCTGATGATCGCCAGCGACCGACTGTCGGCCTTCGACGTCGTGATGGGCGAGCCGATCCCCGGCAAGGGCGAGCTGCTGACCCAGATGGCGCTGTTCTGGTTCGAGCGCCTGAAGGACATCGTGCCCAACCACCTGACCGGCGAAGCGCCCGAGTCAGTGGTCGCCCCCGATGAGGTGGCCCAAGTGCGCGGCCGTTCGATGCTGGTCAAGCGCCTGCAGCCGATTCCCGTTGAAGCCGTGGTGCGTGGTTACCTCGCCGGCTCGGGCTGGCAGGAATACCAGCAATCGCAATCGGTGTGTGGCGTTGCGCTGCCGGCCGGCCTGCACAACGCCGCCAAGCTGCCGGAGCCGATCTTCACCCCGGCCACCAAGGCCGAGATGGGTGAGCACGACGAGAACATCTCGTTCGACCAGATGGCCGCCAAGATCGGCCGCCCGCTGGCCGAAAAGGTGCGTGATGTCGCGATCCGCCTGTACAAGGAAGCGGCCGCCTTCGCGCTGACCAAGGGCATCATCATTGCCGACACCAAGTTCGAATTCGGGCTGGATGCCGACGGCACGCTGACCCTGATGGACGAGGTGCTGACGCCCGATTCGTCGCGCTACTGGCCGGTCGAAGGGTATGCCGACGCGGTCAAGGCCGGCGCCAACCCGCCCAGCTACGACAAGCAGTTCGTGCGCGACTGGCTGGAGCAGGCCCGGGTCGACGGCAAGCCCTGGCCGAAGACCGCGCCGGCACCGGCACTGCCACCCGATGTGGTGCAGCGCACGGCCGCGAAGTACCACGAAGCTTTCGAGCGCCTCGGCGCCCGCTGACCGGTCGCCGCCGCCGTGGTTGCCTCCCGCCTGATTGAACGCTTGGATGGCGCAATTGGCGCCGCGTCGGAACCGCTGCAGCGCGAATACCTGAAGGCCGAGCGGGCCGGGGCGATCGCGCGGCTGGGCTTGCTGTCGGACGCGCGTTTTGCGTTGGGCGGCCTGCGGACCCAGAACCAGCGCCACAAGGACCCGTTGCTGTCGGCCTGGATCCACCTGGTCGACGGCCAGATCGACCACTTCGACACCATTGCGCCGAAGGCGGTCGACAAGTTCCAGCGCGCGCTGGAGCTGGGCGAGTCGGCCGGCAACGTGCAGATGCAGGCGCTGGCCTCGGCCTGGCTGGCCAACTGCGCCTTCAATGCATCCGACATCCCTGCGATGACGCGCCACGTGGCGACCGCGCTGACCCTGGCTGAGCCAGACCAGCATGCGGCCCGCGCCCGCGTCGGTCTGGTGCTGGCCGACGCCTACCGCTGCAGCGGCGACGACATCAATTCGCAGACCTGGTACCTGCGCGCCCGGGCCCACGCCAGCGCCGATGGCGACAGCTCGATGATCAGCGCGATGCTGCACAACATCTCGGCGATGCGCTCGGGCCAGATCGCATTGGCCGACGCCTTCGGCCGGGCCGACATCGAGCAGGCGCGCAAGGCGCTGCTGGAGGCCGAGTCGACCGCCAACTACGACTGGGGCACCGGCGTCGCGTCGCTGTCGGCAATGGTGCCGGTCACCCGGGCCCAGCTGCTGGTGGCACTGTCCCGCTTTGAAGAGGCTGCACGTCTGTTCGACGAGCACCTGGACCGCGCCCGCCAAGAAGGCATGGCCCACCGCGAAGCCCGCTTGTTGGCCGACCGCGCCTGGTGCCATGTGCGCCTGGGTCGGGTCTCGCAGGCGCTGGCCGACACCCGCGCAGCCGAGGCGGGTGTGCAAGGCCAGACCGATGCCGACGACCGCGCCGCTGCCTATGCCCGGCTGGCCCGCATCCACCGCCATGGCGGCCGCGAAGGCGTGGCCGACACGCTGCAGGAGCAAGCCGATCGGGCGCTGGCCGAACACGAGGCCGAACAGGCCCGCACGCGCGAAGCGCTGGACGACACGCTGGTCGGTCTCGGGCAGTACGAGAAATAGCCCGCCGCGGGTCTGTTCGGCAGCCGACTCCAGCGCGATGGCGGCGGACTCAGCTGCGTCGTCGGGTTACGCCAGGGTGAACTTGATCCATGGCTGGCCGTTGCAGACCTGCTGCTTGAACTGCTCTGCGCGCAGGCCGTGCCGCTCCGCCATCGCGATCAAGGTGCTTTCGGCGTAGGCCACGTTGATGCCCGCGGCCGGCGGTTCGGCCAACAGCTTCTCGCCGATGACCAGCGGCGGCTTGCGTGCGGCGTGGGGCTTGGCCACGTCCGATGGCCAGTACGACGCGAGGAAAACCCCGGTCGCACTCAATGAGGCGGGCAGGGAGGCCAATACCTTTTCAATTGCCGCTGGCGTGAAATGGGTAAAGATCGACCGCGCCACGATGAAGTCGAATTTCTTGTTGAAGACCGTGAGATTGAAGTTGGCGTCGGAATTGAAGGCGGGAGCCTTCTGTGCCAATAGTTCACTTCCGATCACAATTCTTTTCCCGGCCGCCAAATACTCTTCATTCGGCTCGATGCCGTGATAACCACCTCGATCAAGGAATCGCATGATCCAATAACCGAGACGCATCACGCCGCAACCGTAGTCGAGCACCAGCGAATCGGGCCTGAGCCCGTGCTGCAGCAGAGTCACAAAGGTGTGGCGGCCCACTTTTTCGAAGGCATTCTTGGGCCCGCCAGAGAAACCACCCTCGGCTGTGAGGGCGTCTGCAATATCAGCCAACTTGGTTTGCAATTGGATACTCCCCACTGAACGCATGCGCGCTGCCACGAATGCCATTGATTAATCGGGCCGCCAATTGGCAGGCGGCGCGATGGTATGCCAATGGCGCGCCAATTCAATGAATACCGTCATGCCCATATTGCAGTTGGGGTGCAGTGGCGGGCGTGGTAAAGGCGTGATGGGCGGGGAGGGGCCAAGCGCGGCCGGTGAGAAAAGCGCGGCCGGACCGGGGTCACAGCCTGCATGGCTGCGGCGGCGAGGGTGGTCGGCGGAAGTAAGGGAAGTGGGGCCAGGTACTGCTGATGGCCCACCAGCCGATCGCCAAGCGGCGATCGGCAGCGCTCAGAACAGCGCCATGCTGAGCTTGCGCCGGTACTGGTCGAGCACCGGGTCGGCCGCGGGGGCGGCGGCAGCCTTGCCGGTCAGCTCGAGCGTGCCCTTGGCCGAGCCGGCGGCCGGGTCGGCCTTGGCCGGCTTGGTCATCAGCTCGAGGATGGCCACATAGGTCTTGCGCGCCAGCTCCTGGTTCCAGGTCTTGTCGCGCATCAGGATCTCTAGCAACTCGTCCATCGCTGCGGTGGTGTCGCCTTGCGCGAACAGCCACTGCGCGCGCTCGAAGCGGGCGTTGAAATCGCGGCGATTGGCGCCGATCGCTGCGTCCAGTTCCGCCATCGGCCGGGCCGTCGCCATCGCCTCGCAGGCCTTCAGCCAGTGCTCGATCGCCGCATAGCGGGTGTCCGACAAGACCTTGCTCGCGACCGGCTCGAAGGCTTGGCGGGCCTGGGCCGTGCGGGCCGGGTCGGCGGCCGCCTCGCCAAGCAGCAGCTTCAGGTAGTCGATGCGCGCGCCGTCGTTGGACGGGTCGATCGCCACCGCTTCCTGCAGCTTGGCCAGCGCCCCTTCGACGTCACCGCCCTCGGCCAGCAGCTGTTCGGCCTCGGCCACCTCGGCGTCGGCTTCCAGTTCGTCGACGCTGGGCACGTGTTTCTCGAGGAACTTGCGGATCTCGGCTTCCGGCAGCGCGCCGACGAACCCGTCGACTGGCTGGCCTTGCGAGAACAGCACGCAGAACGGGATCGATCGCACGCCGAAGGCCTGGCTCAGCTGGCCGGCGATCTCGGGCTGCTCGTCGCTGTTCAGCTTGGCCAGCAGGAAACGGCCTTCGTAGGCCGTCTCCAGTTTTTCGAGCACCGGCCCTAAGCTCTTGCATGGGCCGCACCAGGGCGCCCAGATGTCCAGCAGCACCGGTTGCTGCATGGAGGCGCTGATCAGCTCGGTCTCGAAATTCTGTATGGTGATGTCGATCATGTCGGAATGTGAACTGAGGGCGAACGGGCGGGAAACAAGCGCAGCCTAAAATCGCGGTTTTCCCGTGACCCGGAGCCGCAAGCTTGGAGCCTGCCCTGCCCGTGGTCGGCATCGTGATGGGGTCGTCCAGCGACTGGGACACCATGCAGATCGCCGCCCAGATTCTCGCCGAGTTCGGCATCGCCCACGAAGCCCGCGTGGTGTCCGCTCACCGCATGCCGGATGACATGTTCGCCTATGCCGAAGCGGCAGCTGCGCGCGGGCTGAAGGCGATCATCGCCGGCGCCGGTGGTGCCGCGCACCTGCCGGGCATGCTGGCCGCCAAGACGGTCGTGCCTGTGCTGGGCGTGCCTGTGGCCAGCCGCCACTTGCACGGCGTCGACTCGCTGCATTCGATCGTGCAGATGCCCAAGGGCATCCCGGTGGCGACGTTCGCCATCGGCACGGCCGGCGCGGCCAACGCGGCGCTGTTCGCGGTGGCGATGCTCGCCAATGAAGACGCCGGCCTGCGCGAGAAGCTGACCGATTACCGTGCCAAGCAGACCGAAGCGGCGCGGGCCATGAGCCAGGAGCTGAAGTGAGCGTCGCCAAGCCGCTGTTGCCGGGTGCCACGCTCGGCGTGATGGGCGGCGGCCAGCTGGGCCGCATGTTCGTGCATGCGGCACAGGCGATGGGCTATGCCACTGCAGTGCTGGACGCCGACCCGACCAGCCCGGCCGGCCTCGTCTCGCACCACCACCTGCTGGCGGCCTATACCGACACCGCGGCGCTGGCTGAGCTGGCTCGGGTGGCCGATGCGGTGACGACCGAATTCGAGAACGTGCCGGCGCCGGCGCTGCGCGTGCTGGCCGAGTCGCGCCCGGTGGCGCCCAGTGCCGACGCGGTCGCCATCTGCCAGGACCGCGCCGCCGAAAAAGCCCACTTCGGCCGCGCCGGCGTGCCCTGTGCGCCCTATGCGGTGATCGACTCGGAGGCTGCGCTGGCGGCCGTCGACGAGGCGCTGCTGCCCGGCATCCTGAAAACCGCCACGTTGGGCTATGACGGCAAGGGCCAAGCCAGGGTCACCGACCGAGCCGAACTGGCCAGCGCCTGGCAGCGGCTGCGCAAGGCCCGCTGCGTGCTGGAGCAGCTGCTGCCGCTGCAGCGCGAGCTGTCGGTCATCGTCGCCCGTGGCGCCGACGGCCAGGCGATCACCTTCCCGGTGCAACAGAACCTGCACCGCGACGGCATCCTCGCCGTGACCCAGGTGCCGGCGCCTGATGTGCCGTCCGCACTGGCTGACGAGGCCGTGCGCTGCGCCAAGGCGATTGCTGCGTCGATGGACTATGTCGGCGTGCTGTGCGTCGAGTTCTTCGTCGTGGCGGACGGCGCCGGTGCGCTGCGCCTGGTGGCCAACGAGATGGCGCCGCGCCCGCACAACTCGGGCCACTACACGATCGACGCCTGCGATGTCTCGCAGTTCGAACTCCAGGTGCGCTRCATGGCCGGCCTGCCGCTGGTCAGCCCGCGCCTGCATTCGCCGGCGGTGATGCTGAACCTGCTGGGCGACCTGTGGTTCATCGGGGGTGAAGCTGAGGCGAAGACGCCCCGCTGGTCCGAGGTGCTCGCTTTGCCTGGCGCGCATCTGCACCTGTACGGCAAGACCGACGCCCGCCCGGGCCGAAAGATGGGCCACCTGACCTTCACAGGCGCGACKCCGGAGGACACGCGTGCGCTGGCCCTGAAGGCTTGTGCGCTGCTCGGTCTGCCCGCGTTCTGAGATGTCGGCCCCCACCTCGCTTCGCGCCTGCCCCCCGAGGGGGCGTTCAGCCGCCTCGGGGCGGCCCGTCGTCGTCTGAGATGCCGATTCGCGACGGGGCCGATGCCACCGCCCTGCGCGAAGCCGCGCAGCGGCTGGCCGACGGCGAACTGGTGGCGTTCCCGACCGAGACTGTCTACGGCCTCGGCGCGCGGGCTGATGACGATGCCGCCGTCGCGCGCATCTACGCCGCCAAGGGGCGGCCGGCGGACCATCCGCTGATCGTTCACGTCGCCCAGACCGAGGCCGCGCAGGCCTTTGCCGCCACTTGGCCGGCGCGCGCACAGCGTCTGGCCGAGGCCTTCTGGCCCGGGCCGTTGACGGTGATCGTGCCGCGTGCGCCTGGCATGGGTGGTGCCGCGGCCGGTGGGCAGGACACGATCGGCTTGCGCTGCCCGGCCCACCCGATCGCGCATGCCTTGCTGGTCGAGGCCGCCGCACTGGGCGTGTCAGGCGTGGCCGCACCGAGCGCCAACCGCTTCGGCCGTGTCAGCCCGACCCAGGCAGCCCATGTGGCGGCCGAGTTCGACCCGGCGTTGTGGGTGCTGGACGGTGGCCCGTGCGAAGTCGGCATCGAATCGGCAATCGTCGATTGCAGCCGCGACCGTGCGGTGTTGCTGCGCCCAGGCACCTTGACGCGCGAGCGCATCGAGGTCGCGCTCGGCGGCGAAAGGCTGGGTGCGCGCGACCACAACGCGCCCCGTGCGTCCGGCACGCTCGACGCGCACTACGCGCCGCGGGCGAAGGTCCGCTTGATGGACGCGCCGGCGTTGCGTTCGGCGCTGTCGGTGCTGGGGCCAGTGGCCGGCAGGGCGAAACCGCCGGTGGCGGTATATTCCCGTACCGTGGGCCCGCTGCCTGCGGGCATTCCCGGTCGCGCCATGCCGGCTGACGCCGCTGCCGCCGCCCGGGCCCTCTTCAGCGCGTTGCGCGAGCTCGATGCTTGCGGCACGCCCTTGATCTGGATTGAAACCCCCCCCGCCGAATCCACCTGGGACGGCGTGCGGGATCGCCTTCAACGCGCCGCGGCGGCTGGCTGAAAGCCGTGCGCGACGACCGAATTCACCGAACTGGAATGAGCATGATCTCGACTTCGTTGGCCCGCCGGGCCCCCCGCGTCTGGCGCCTGGCCGCGGGCGCTGCGCTGATGGCCGGCGTCCTCGCCGGCTGTGGTGGCAGCACCAGCCAGGTCGACACCTTCGAGCCCGGCCGCGTGCTGGTGTTCGGCGACGAGTTGAGCGTGCTGACCAACGACGGTCACAAGTACACCGTTAATGCCGTTGACGAGGACAGCGGCGCCCTGCAGTGCTACAACAACCCGATCTGGGTCCAGGTACTGGCGGTGCATTACCACATGGTCTTTTCCGAATGCAACCCCGATGCGGTGGCCAACCCCAAGGCCAAGATGCTGGCCACCGAAGGGGCCACGGTCGACGAACTGGACTTGCAGATCCGCACGTTCACCTCGGGCGACAGCATCCACAGTGATGACCTGGCGACGGTGTTGATCGGCATGAACGACGTGCTGCGGGCCTATGCCAGCTACCCGGCCGAGAGCGAGGATGTGCTCATCGCGCGGATGGAAGAGGCCGGCGAACGCACGGCGTCGCAGGTCAACGATCTGGCGTCCAGTGGCGCGCGGGTCCTGATCAGCACGATGCCGGACATGGGTCAGACCCCTTTCGCCAAGGCCGAAGACCTGGAGCACGGGGACATCCGCTCGAAGGTGCTGACGCACCTGAGCAGCGCCTTCAACCGCAGCATGCGGCTGAAGCTGACCAATGACGGCAGCAAGCTTGGTCTGCTGTTGCTCGACGACCTGATGCACGCCATGGTGCGCGTCCCGGCTGCCTTTAGTCTGACCAACACCGACACGGCAGTCTGCGACGCTGCCGCGCCGCTGCCCACTTGCAGCAACGACACGCTGATCCCGGCCGACAGCTCACCCACGCCCAGCGCGTCGACCTACCTCTGGGCCGATGCGACACGGCCAGCCCCGAGGGCCCACAACTCCCTGGGCTCGCAAGCCGTGACCCGCGCGTCGAACAACCCGTTCTGACCACGGGCTTCGTGACAGGCGTCACGCCACCACCCTTTCGACGCCGCAGTTTTAGGGGCTGTCAGCCCGCCGCCACACAGAGGGTTTGCCCCGGCGGCGAGCGCCGGACCCGCCTTTTATAGTTTTTCCACTAAATCGAACGGTCGTTCGATTTTCTGGCAGACGAGCGCCCTCCGGGCTCGGCAGGCCGAGCCCGCCCCCGGGGTGTCCAAACTCGGGAGCGGCCCTTCGTTTCTTGAGAGGTGGGCATGAAGAAATTTCATCCGTCATGGGTGGCGGCGGCAGCGACCGCTTTGCTGGTGGCTTGCAGCGGCGGCGGAGAGGGCGATCAATCCCCTCGCGTCGAATACGGCAAGATGGTCACGTTCGGCGACAGCCTGAGCGACGTCGGCAGCTACAAGGTTGGCGCGGTTGCGGCGATGGGTGGTGGCCGCTACTCGATCAACGTCGATGCCGATAGCAACGGCACCAACGACCCGATCAACTGGACCGAACTGCTGGCGACCACGCTGGGCGTGGATGCCCTGTGCTCGGCCGAGACGGGCCTCAATTCGGCGGCAGAGCTTGGCGGGCACCAGCCTATCGTCCCTCACGCGGGTTGCTACAGCTATGCGCAGGGCGGCGCCCGCGTCACGGACGATGTCGGTCCCGGCAATGAGGCACTTTGGCTCGTTTACGGACTTGAGTCCGGCAAGCTGGGCCAGTTGACCGTTCCCGTGCAAAAGCAGATCCAGCGTCACTTGGCTTTGTCCAACGACAGCTTTGCTGCCGACGACTTGGTCACCGTGATGGCGGGTGGCAATGACCTGTTCATGGTCATTCCGTTCGTCTTCCAGGGCACCCTGGCGCAAACGGGCAACTTGGATCAAGCCAAGGCGGCCGCCAATGCCGCCATGACTGCTGCGGGCGCGCAATTGGCCGGCTACGTCAAGGACCTTATCGTCGCGAAGGGCGGCAAACGGGTCGTGGTCGTGAACTTGCCTGACGTGAGCAGCACGCCAGCCTATCTGTCTGCCGATGCTGACAGCGGTACGGATACAGACGACTTTGTGACGCGTGCGCTTGTGCTTGAGCTGGTCCAGGCCTACAACACTGCGCTCGCCGATGGACTGAAGGACAACAGCACCGACGTGCTGCTGGTCGACGCGTTCACCGTCAGCCAGGACCAAGCCGCTCATCCGACGCAGTACGGGCTGACCAACGTCACCACGCCAGCTTGTGACCTTGAGAACATGCCGCTGGCGACCTCGCTGGCCTGCTCCGTCAACACGCTGGTCGCCGGCGTCACCGAGACCTGGCAATACGCCGACACCGTGCACCCGACGCCTTACGGCTACAAGCTGCTGGCCCAGCTGGTGACGGCTGAAATGTCGAAGAAGGGCTGGCTGTGAGCCGGCGGCATCTGCGCAGCAACAAGGACCTGTCCATCATGAAGAAAACATTCACCTCCGCGCTGATGCTGACGGCCCTGGCCCTGGCGTCGAACAACGCGCTGGCGCAGGACGCTGGCACCGTGGCGGTCAAGTTCGGCTACAACCAGATCATGCCGCAGGTCAGCAGCGGCGATCTGTCGGCGCCGAGCATGCCGGGCACCAAGATCGACGTCAAGGAAGCCGGCGCGCCGATCCTGACGCTGACCTACATGTACTCGTCGGGCATCTCGTTCGAGCTGTACGCCGGTCTGCCGTACGAGCACGAGATCGTCGGTGACGGTGCGATCAAGGGCGTGGGCAAGATCGCCAGCGTCAAGCAGGTTTCGCCGACGCTGTTCGCCCAGTACCGCTTCTTCGACAAGGACTCGACGTTCCGTCCTTACGTCGGCCTTGGTGTGACCTATGCCTACTTCTATGGCGAAGAAGGCAGCGGCAACCTGACCGCGCTGACCAACCCGGGCGGCGATCCGACGCTGCTGGAAGTCGACGACGCCTGGGGCATCTCGCCGCAGGTGGGCGCCACGGTGAAGATCGACCGCAACTGGTTCGTCGACATGTCGGTGATCAAGTCCTTCGTCAAGACCACCTCGCACCTGTCGACCGGCCAATCGATCGACACCAAGCTCGACCCGCTGGCGGTCAGCCTGTCGGTCGGCTATCGCTTCTGATCGGCTGAGCGCCTCGGCGCACCACGGCGGCACCGGTGACGGTGCCGCCGTTTTCTTTTGTGCGCGGCCCGGCGGCTGAGGATTTCGAGGGGCCGGTGCTGGTCTTCTTCAGTGCGGCCGGCGCTCAGCGTGCGAGCGGCGGACACGGGCGTCTTCGCGCAGTTTGGTCAGCAGGATGCTGGCCGCCAGCGGCAGCGTGACCGCGTTGGCGACGATCAGCGCCCAGTCCTGCTCGTGCCAGCCGTAGATCAGCCACAGCGTGATCCCGACGGTGAAGGCGAAGTAGGTCAGGGCCGAAATGCCGCTGACATTGCGCGTTCGCAAGGTCAGCCAGGCCTGCGGCACGAAGGCCAAGGTGGTCAGCGCAGCGGCGGGGTAGCCCAGCCAGTGGTACAGGTGGTCGGGGATCATGGCGGGCAGGATGAGGTGACAGCGCGCGCTTCAGCGTGCGATGGTGTCGCCGGTGGCGGTGGGGGCGATGGGGGCGGAGGTTGAAGCGCCGGGGGCGTCGCGAATGGTCCACTGGACGAGCGCATCGATCGCCGGCCGGGCCGCGGCGGCGTTCGGGTGGTTGACGATCGCGACCAGCACATAACGCCGGCCGTTGTTTGACAGCACGTAGCCCGCCACCGCGGCCACGTCGCGCAAGGACCCGGTCTTCAGGTGCGCGCGACCGGCGGTGGCGGTCGAACGCTTCAGCGTGCCGTCGGTGCCGCTGACCGGCAACGAACTCATCAGCTCCGGCATCACGCTGCTGGCCCAGGCTGCTTGCAAGAGCCGCGCCAACAGTGATGGGCTGATGCGCACCTCGCGCGACAGGCCGGAGCCGTTGTCGACCACCGTTTGCTGCGCCGCGGCCTCGCCGAAACGGCCAGTCAGCCAGCGCCGCAGGTTCTCGCGCGCGTCCTCGGGCCGAGTGGCAGGGATGACCGGAAGGGTCGCAGTGGCACTGCTGGCCGCCGAGGCCGGCACTGCCGGCAGGGCCAGGGGGACCGGAGCCAACGCCGAAGGCAGGCTGAGGAACAGCTGCTCGGCCATCACGTTGTTGCTGAACTTGTTGATGTCCCGGATCACCTCGGCCAACGGCGGCGAGGCCTGATCGAAGGCCAGGCGTGCACCCGGCAACAGCACGCCGTCGCGCACGCTGCCGCCCAGGCGCCCGCCCAGCTCGCGCCACAGCTGATCGACCAGGCGCACGTCATAGGCATGGGCGTCGGCAGCGGCCAGTGGCCAGCTGCGCTCACCACAGGCCAGCGGGTAGTTGCCGGCAAAGTGCACCCGCAACGGGTCGGTCAATTGGGCTTTCAGCGCGAGGCGCCAATCGTCGCAAGGGCCGGCGGCCAGCGGCACAGTGGCGTCGACCTGCATGCCCGCCAGCACCGGCTCGCTCGCCACCCGGGCGAAGCCCAGCGCCGGCTCCGGCACGAAGCTGTAGCTGACTGACTTGAAGTTCAGCAGCAGCGCGTCAGGCTGCACGTTCTGCGGTTTGTAGGGCTCGCCGTCGAAGTCGCCTGGCGCACGCTCTGGCAGCGCAAACGCCGAATGGTCGAGCACGATGTCGCCGCGGATCTCTCTCACGCCGGCCTGTTGCTGCAGCCGCCGCAACAGCAGCCAGACCCGTTCGACCACCAGCTTCGGGTCGCCGCGGCCCTGGATCACGACGGAGCCGTTGAGCACGCCGTCGCGCAAGGGGCCGGTCAGGTAGACCGGGGTCGACCAGGTCCAGGCGGGGCCCAGCTGGTCGAGGGCCGCATAGGTCGTGACCAGCTTGAACACCGAGGCCGGGTTGACCGGTGCCTGTTCGTTCCAGGCCAGCAGCGGCGGGCCGTTGCCGACCTCCTGCACCACGGCCGCCAGTGCACTGGCCGGCAACTTGGCGCGCTTCAGCGCTGCATCCACCTCGCTCGGCAGACCTTGCGCCTGGGCGGCGGTCAGCAGCCCCAGCAACCCGCCTGTCACCCCGCTCGTCCACCGGCGCCATGCGCGGCCGGCACGGTCGCTGCCCACTGACCTGCATCCCATGGCGGCATGTTCGCACGGCTACACTTGGCCGATGCCTGCCTGCGCGCCCCTTGTTGTCTTTCCACGCCGCGTTTTGCCGGCACGGCGAAGCGCATGAAGCTGCTGGCACTGGACACCGCCACTGAGTCGATGGCGGTGGGGCTCGCCGATGGTGCCGCGCACTCGGTGGTCAACGCCGAAGGCGGCGCCCACGCGTCTGAACGCCTGATCCCGACCGCGCTGGAGCTGCTGGCACAACGGGGGCTCGCCCCGCCGTCGCTGGACGCCATCGCCTTCGGCCAGGGGCCGGGCGCTTTCACCGGCCTGCGCACGGCGGTATCGGTGGCGCAAGGTCTGGCGTTTGGCATTGGCTGCCCGGTGTTGCCGATCGACAGCCTGTTGATCGTCGCCGAAGACGCCCGGGCGCAAGCGCTGGGCGCAGACGGCACCGAGCCCTTCGAGCTGTGGGTGACGATGGACGCCCGCATGGACGAGGTCTACGCCGGTGCCTACCGGCACGATGGCCGGGCCTGGGCGACGCTGGCGGCGCCGGCGCTGTACGACCTGCCGTCGCTGGCCGCCCGCTGGGCCGTCGCGGGGGCACCGTCGAATCTGGCCGGCAGTGCGATCGAAGCTTTCACCGGTCGCCTGCCCTGGGGCTCAGCGCGCCTGTGGCCACGCACCGCCGACCGCGCTGCCGCCTTGCTGCGCCTGGCCTGCGCCGCCTGGTCAGCCGGCCGCGGCGTTCCGGCCAAGGAGGCGCTGCCGGTCTATCTGCGCGACAAGGTGGCGCTGACCACCGTCGAGCGCGCAGCGGTCGCGGCGGCCAAGGCAGCGGCAGCCGCCACCGCGCGCGACGAAGGTCCGACGTCATGAGTGCCGTCGAGCGCCGCCCGCTGGTCACCGGCCAACGGCCGATGACGGTGACCGACCTCGACCAGGTGATGGCGATCGAGCTGCAGGCCTATCCCTTTCCGTGGTCGCGCGGCCACTTCACCGACTCATTGGCTGCCGGTTACCAGGCCGACCTGCGGGTCGTCGGCCGCGAGCTGCTCGGCTACTGCGTCGCGATGCCCGGAGTTGAAGAGCTGCATCTGCTCAATCTCACCGTCGCGCCGGCCCACCAAGGCCAAGGCCATGCCCGTGCACTGCTGGCCCATCTGGCCGACGTCGCGCGCGCGCAGAAAGCCGTGCAGATCTGGCTCGAAGTGCGCGAGAGCAACGAGCGGGCGCGGCGCCTGTACGAACGCTGGGGCTTCGAATCCATCGGCCTGCGCAAGGGCTATTACCCGGCCGCGCTGGGCCAGCGTGAGCACGCGGTGGTGATGCGCTGGACACTCGACCTTGACACCACCGAGCCGAGGGCTGTCGCGCATGGCCTGGACTGACCGCCAGCGCGCGATGCTGCGGGCGATGGGGCTGAGCGTCTGGGCGCCGCCCGGTGCGCCGGCTGAAGCCTTGCCCGACGCGCCGTCTCCAGCTGTGTCCGTGGCACCGATGCCGTCACCGCCAGCAGCCGAGCGTCCTATCGTGCCGATCCGCTCGGCCCCGGCCGTGACCGCGGCAGAACCGGCGGTCGCGCTGGAGCCGCTGACCGGCGAGGTGGCCTCGCTGGACTGGCCGGCGCTGCGCGCTGCCGTCGCTGCCTGCCAGGCTTGCGCCCTCTGCGAAAGCCGCACCCAGACCGTGTTCGGCGTCGGCAACCCGCGGGCTCATTGGATGATCGTCGGCGAGGCGCCGGGCGAGCAGGAAGACCTGCGCGGCGAGCCCTTTGTCGGGCCGGCTGGCCAGTTGCTCGACGCAATGCTGAAGGCGCTCGGCCTGACGCGCAGCGAGGCGCCGCCGGAGCAACAGGTCTTCATCGCCAACACGCTGAAGTGCCGGCCGCCGCGCAACCGCAACCCGGAGCCGGCCGAGCTGGCGCGCTGCGAGCCGTTCCTGCGCCGCCAGCTGGCGCTGGTGCAGCCCAAAGTGATCCTCGCGATGGGCCGTTTCGCGGTCCAGTCGCTGCTGCGTTCGGACGACGCGATCGGCCGCCTGCGGGGCCGTGTCCATCGCTACGAAGGTGTGCCGCTGATCGTCACCTACCACCCGGCCTACCTGCTGCGCCAGCCGGCCGACAAGGCCAAGGCCTGGGAAGACCTCTGCCTGGCGGCCAGTTTGCTGGAGCGCTGATCGACGCGGTGTTGCAGGGCACCTTAGCTAGCTACGCTACCCCGCTGGGTGGGCGATGGCAGTACCGTTGCCGGGTGCTCCCGCGGCCAGCGCTGGGCCGCTCCCGAGCGGCCGCGCACCCGCCCGGAGGGCTGAGCCCGGACGCCATCAGTCCAGTGGACTGATTGCGCCTGGCGAAGGGCCGGTCGACTTGCGACCGGCGCGGCCTGCAAGGCGCGGCCGTGCCCGGCCACCGGGTGCCCATGTCACCAGCGCGTGTTGCCGTGCAGGTCGGCCTTCAGGTAGTGCGCGCCAGGAATCGGGTTGAAGTAATACGGCGGGATGGTCTCGAAGCCGAGCGAGGCGTACAGCTCACGCGCCGCCTCCATGTCGTCCAGCGTGTCCAGCAGCATCGCCGAGTAGCCGGCCTGCAGCGCGGTGTCCATCAAGGCTTCAGCCAGCACCCGGCCGAGGCCGAAGCGGCGAAAGGCGCGCCGCACGTACAGCCGCTTCATCTCGCAGGCGTTGGCGTAGTCCACGTCGGGCATCGGGCGGAAGGCACCGCAGCCGGCCAGCTCGCCGTCCACCCAGGCCAGCAACAGGGCGCCGCCGGGGGCGTCGTATTCGCCCGGCAGCGAGGCCAGCTCGGCCTCGAAGTTCTGAAAGCACAGGTCGATGCCGAGCGACTCGGCGTACTCGCGCATGATGTCGCGCGTCGCGGCCAGCGCTTCGGGGGTGTCCRGCGTTTGCAGCCGTATCTCGGGGGTGGGCATGCCGGGTGGCGGCGCGTTGGGGAATGGCAAGTCTAGCCAAGCCTGTAGACCCACACCGCCGAGGCGGCGCAGGCCAGGGCCAGCAGGCACGCGAACATGCGGGTGACCAGGTGGTCGGTGCTGGGCGGGACGCCGGCCGGCAGCTGCTTGTCGCCATGCCACATCGGCCGCAGCAGCGTCTGCTTCTTCCTGCGCACGTAGTAGACGATCGCCGCCAGGTGCAGCGCCACCAGCGCGTAGATCAACCAGGGGCCATAGCCCTTGTGCCAACCGGTCGCCAACCCGGCGGTCGCGCCACTGACAAAGCGGTTCAGCGGCCCGGTGGTGGCGATTTCGTCGTCTGCCACCAGCCCGGTGGCCACCTGCAGCAGCAGCACGCCCAGCAAGGCAAAGACCGAGAAGCTGCCGAGCGGGTTGTGACCGATGTCGAAATGGTCCTGCGGCCGCGGCTGGCCCCGCAGGTAGCGCGCCAGCGCCGCCGGCGAGTACAGAAAACTCGTGAAGCGCGACCAGCGCCCGCCGAGCACGCCCCAGACCAGGCGGAACACCAGCAGCGCACCGACCGAGACGCCGAACCGCATGTGCCACTCGAGCGCGTTGCCGCCGACGTTGCCGGTGATCACCAGGCCCAGCACACAGGCGGCCAGCAGCCAGTGGAACAGCCGTGTGGGCAGGTCCCACACGCGGGTCGCGACCAGGGGTGGGGCGGCATCGTCAGGTGACATCGGGTACGGCGGCGGCAATCGCGCGCGCTGGGCTGGGGCCGCCACCATACCCGCGGCACCGTGCCGAATCCAGCCCCCGCGACAACCCTGACCATGCGGGCTTTCCCCGGGGCGACTCATTGATCCGTGACGGAAAAACGTTTGCAAGCGCTGCGTACACTCGTTGGATCGACCTGATCGCGGGCCGACGCGCCCTTGCAGCTCAAGAAACGAAGGACCGTTCCCGAGTTTCTGGGTCCCCCACAGGGGGCGGGCTGGGCGCAGCCCGGCCCTGGGGGCGCTCAGCTGCCGGCAGGCGATGCCGTTCGAACGAACCGTTCTCACCCCTTGGAGGAAATCGCATGAAACGTCTCGTCCTGGCCGCTGCAGCGGCCGCTGGCCTGGTCACCGCTTTGCCGGCTGCCGCACAGTTCCAGAAGCCTGAAGACGCGATCAAGTACCGCAAGGCCGCGTTCACCGTGATGGCCAACCACTTCGGCCGCGTCGCGGCGATGGCCAACGGCAAGGTGCCGTTCGACGCTGCCGCCGTGCAGGCCAATGCCGAGATCGTCGCGACGATGTCCAAGCTGCCCTATGCCGGCTTCATCGAAGGCACCAGCAGCGGCGAGACCAAGGCCAAGCCGGAGATCTGGACCGAGCAGGACAAGTTCAAGGCGGCCGCCAGCAAGATGCAGGAAGAGGTGGCCAAGCTGAACACCGTGGCCAAGGGCGGCAACATCGACCAGATCAAGGCCGCTGTCGGCGATGTCGGCAAGAGCTGCAAGGCCTGCCACGACAACTACCGCAAAGAGTGAACTGACTGCGCTGCCAGCGCACCCGCGTCAACAGCCGGGCGCGTTGGCAAGCGTGAGTTGCTGCGCTCGCAGCGGCCGGCTCCCGCCGGCATCGGTCAGCACGAACACTGCCTGTGCCGCATGACCGGCGCTGACGCTGGGCACCGTCCAGCGCCATTGCTGGGCCTGACTGGCGGGCCAGGCGGCGACCGGCTGGTAGCGCCGCACCACGTGTTCATGGCGCAGCGCGTGGCCGGCGTTTTCGCCTGCAGCCACCTGACTCTGGTGGCCGTCTTCGAGCAAAGCCCAGTAGCCGGCCAACTGCCCGCTGCCACCGGCGCCTACCTCGGCAACCAACTGCGCGCCCTCGCGGCGCAGGCGCAGGCTCGGCGCATCGACTGGTAGGGCCGGTGCGCTGGTCACCAGCGTCGTCGCCGGTAACTCGCGCCAGCCTGGGAAGTCGCGCCCGCCGACGATCAGCTGCGGCGTGTAGACATAACGCGCGCCGCTGCTGGATTGCAGGTGCCGCTGGCGGCCGGTGTAGGCCGCGTCGGCGAAGCGATCGGTCCAGCCCAGGCTGTCCCAGTAGTCGACATGAAAGGCCAGCGCCAGCACCGAGCCGTCGCGCGGCAGCGCGGCCAGCCACTGGTCGGCCGGCGGGCAGGAGTTGCAGCCTTCGGACGTGTACAGCTCGACGATCAGCTTCGGCGCGGCGGCATCCGGCGATGCGCACGACGTCGACGCGGCCTGCGCGATGGTCAGCGACATGGCCATGGCCAAAACCGCCGCCACGTGGGCGGTGACGGGAAAACAGCGACGGGGCATGCGGGTTCCTTCAACGAACGGCAATCCGCCGCGCTGAAGGCGCGGCGGGCCTGCTCGTCGGTCGCCCGGGCGCCGCCTGGCCTTACAGCCTCACGCCGCGGCGGGTTTGAGCCAATGCAGCGCGAACCAGCGCCGCGCGTCGACCCAGACTGTCTCGGGCTCGAAGCCGGCGCTGCGGGCCAGGCGCTGGAAGCCGGCCACGGTGTACTTGTACGAGTTCTCGGTGTGCACGCTGTCGCCCTCGGCCACCTTGATGGCATGGCCGCACAGCTGCACCACCTGGTCGCTGCGGCTGACGAGGTGCATCTCGATGCGCTGCAGCGCCGGGTGATAGAAAGCGCTGTGGGCCCAGCGGCTCAACTCGAAATCGGCACCCAGCTCGGCATTGGCGCGCGCCAGCAGGTTGCGGTTGAAGCGCGCGGTCACGCCCTGTGCGTCGTTGTAGGCGGCGTGCAGCAGGTCCGGGTCCTTGACCAGGTCGACGCCGATCAGCAGCCCGCCATCGAGCCAGCCGGCCATGCGCTGCAGCAGCTGGCGCGCTTCGTTCGGTTCGAAATTGCCGATCGAGCTGCCGGGGAAGAAGCCGACCCGCGGCCCATGCGCCGGCGGCAGCACCAGGTCTTGCATGAAATCGGCCGCCAGTGGCCGCACGGCCAAGCCGGGCCGATCACGCTGCAGCTGCGCCGCGCTGGCATGCAGATGCTCGGCCGAGATGTCGATCGGCAGCAGGCCGGCAGGCCGCTCCAGCGCATCCAGCAGCAGGCGCACCTTGCGCAGGCTGCCGGCGCCGAATTCGACCAACTCGACCCCCGGGCCCAGGCGGCGCGCAATGTCGTGCGCGTTGCGGTCCAGCAGCCCCAGCTCGGTGCGCGTCGGGTAGTACTCGGGCAGTTCGCAGATCGCATCGAACAGGCGCGAGCCCTCGGCGTCGTAGAACCACTTGGGCGAAATGCGGCGTGGCAGCTGCGTCAACGCCGCTTGCAAGGCATGGGCGAATTCGCTGGCGCAGGTGTCGGGCGAGGGTTTCATGCGTCGAGGTCACGCGCCAGGCGCACGCCGCTGAACTGCCAGCGTGCCGAGGGCGGAAAGAAGTTGCGGTAACTGAGGCGGGCGTGGCCCGGTGGCGTGGCGCAGCTGCTGCCACGCAGCACCAGCTGGCCGACCATGAACTTGCCGTTGTACTCGGCGGCGGTGCCGGCAAAGGGCTTGAAGCGCGGGTAAGGGTCGTAGGACGAACGGGTCCACTGCCAGACCGCGCCGAAGCACTGCGGGTCGGCGCTGCTGCGGCGCGGCGCCGGCTGCAGCGGGCCGGGCCCGGCCGGCGTGGCCACACCCCAGGCGCGTGCCGCGGCCTCCCATTCGAACTCGGTCGGCAGCCGCGCACCGGCCCAGGCGGCCAGGGCCGAGGCCTCGTAAAAGCTCAGGTGGCAGGCCGGCGCATCGAGCTGGAGCGGTTGCTCGCCGTGCAGCGTGAACTGGCGCTCGCCATCACGCCAATACAGCGGGGCTTGCCAGCCTTGGGCCTGCACCACGGCCCAGCCGTCGGACAGCCAGAACTCGGGCCGCTGGTAACCGCCATCGGCGATGAAGGCCTGGACCTCGCGGTTGGTGACCAGGCCCCGTGACAGCTCGAACGGTGCCAGCCGTACGACATGGCGTGGGCCTTCGTTGTCGAAGGCGAAACCTTCGCGTGCGTCATGCCCGATCTCAGCCTCGCCGCCGGCGTATTGCCACCAGCCGCTGTCGCCGGCGTGGGCACTCGGGCCCGCGGGCATGGCCGGCCGGTAAGCGGGGGCCAGCGGGTTCAGCGACAGCAGGTGCAGCACGTCGGTCAGGATCAGCTCCTGGTGCTGCTGCTCGTGCTGCAGGCCGAGTTCGAGCAGCGGCGCGGCCTGGGCCCAGGTGTCGGCATCGGCACCTTCGGCAAAGGCGTGCAGCGCCTCGTCGACATGGGCGCGGTAGCTCAGCACCTCGGCCAGTGCCGGACGGGTCAACAACCCGCGTTGGGGTCGCGGGTGGCGCGTGCCCAGGCTCTCGTAGTAGCTGTTGAACAGACGGCCAAAGCGCACGTCGAACGGCCGGTAGTGCGGCGCGAACGCCTGCAGCACCACGGTCTCGAAGAACCAGCTGGTGTGGGCCAGGTGCCACTTGGTCGGGCTGGCATCGGGCATCGATTGCGCGCCCTGGTCCTCGGCCGACAGCGGCTCCGCCAACGCGAGGCTGTGAGCGCGCATCGCGCGCAGCCGACTGGCCAGTGCGGCACGCGGAGTCAGGCGACGGTCATCTGTCGGCTGCAAAGGCATGGCGAACAAAAGCAGGGCGGCGGAACGCGCAATGTACGGTGCGCCGGCCGCGCCGTCGACCATGGGGTGTTTCGACAAGTCACGGCAACGTGTTTGGCAAGGGGTGTGCCCGCGGGAAGTGCCAGCGGTGGATGTTGTGTCACGGAAATGTCGGCAGCGTGGCAGGAAGGGTGTGGGTGGGGCGCGACAGAGCGGCGCGGGCGCGTTGAACGACGGTGGTCGTCGCGGTGAACTCAGGGGAAACGGCAAGGATGGTGCAGCGCAGAAGTTCTTCTGACTTTGGCCCGGGCGCTGAAGCGCCCTTCACGTCGGCTGAAGCCGACATGAGCCTGCGCCGGAAGAAGAGCGCGGCGCTATGCGCCGTTGGGGTTCGCCGGGGCGAACCCCACCACCACCCTGCGGGTGGTGGCGCTTTTCTTCTCAATCTTCGTGACGACCACCGGCCCGATATCGGCCGTGTTGTTCACATGCGTCCCCCCGCACGGCTGCAGGTCGACGCCCTGCACCTCGACCAGCCGGACACGGCCCGAGCCACGCGGAGGCTGCACGCTCATGCTGCGCACCAGTTGCGGATTCGCGTCGAGCTCGGCGTCGGTGATCCAGCGGGTGGTCACCGGGTGCGCGGCGGCGATGTAGCGCGCCAGGCCGGCCGTCAGGGTTTCCTTGTCCAGCGGCTCGGTCATGTGGAAGTCCAGCCGCGCGTAGCCGGCGGTGATCGAGCAGCCGTCGACCGGGTGCGGCACCAGCGCACACAACAGGTGCGTGGTGGTGTGAAAGCGCCGGTGGGCCTGGCGGCGCGTGGTGTCGATGCGCGCGGTGACGCGGTCGCCGACCTGCAAGACACCCTCGGCCGGCTCGGTCAGCAGGTGCAGGATCTGGCCCGGCTCGGCGCCCTTGCGGGTATCGGTCACCGCCAGCGTGCGCCCATCGGGCAGCTGCACGACACCCGCGTCGCCGGCCTGGCCCCCACCCTGCGGATAGAACACCGTGCGGTCGAGCTGAACTGCGTTGCCGTCCACGGCCGTGACGACGGCGTCACACTCGTTCAGGTCGGAATCGTCACGGAACAGTTCAATGGTCATGGGCGGTAGCGTATTGGGTCCGGCGCAGCCCGGAGCACTTCAAGTGGCGTGCGTGGATCCGGCTCTGCCGGTCCACTGCGCGAGCCCCCTCGGGGGGCAGCGACCGGCAGGGAGCGTGGGGGTCCTTACATCCCGGCTATGACGCCGCAGGCGATGCGGGCGCCGGAGTTGCCGGTCGGTTGGGTGGTGTAGTCGTCGGGGGCGGCGTGCACGATCACCGCGTGCTCGACCAGGCTGGCGGCGCCGGCGCTGACCGTCGGGCCCATCAGCATGAACTTCTGGTTCGCGACGCCGTTCGCATCGGCCTTCAGTGCCGGCATGTCACCGGCGTGGTGGGCTGCGCTCTGCGGGCCGTGCGGCTTGCCGTCGGGGTTGAAGTGGCCGCCGGCGCTGGTGCCGTCGGCACTGGCGCAGTCGCCCTTTTCATGCACGTGGATGCCGTGCTCGGCGTTCGGCTTCAAGCCGCTGACCTGGGCGTGCACCATCACGTGGTCGCCCATCTGGTGGAACACGAACAGGCCGCGCACGGTGTTGCCCTGGGTCGGCGTCAGCGTCGCGAAGGCGACCTTGCCCTTCATCGAGGCCATGTGGGTGTCCATGCCTTCACCGCCGCCCTCGTGGCTGTGCGAGGCCGGGGTGCTGCAGCCGGCGCAGGCCATGGCGAGCAGGGTGGTGGTGGTCAAGAGGCTGAGACGAATCATGTGGATGGCTCCGGGCTAATCTGAGGTGGCACCGAATGTAGGCGCGAAAGCCCGGGGCGTGAAGCCACTGGCACAGGGGCTTACAAGCCTGCGGCGTCTCTGCTACAGGCTCAGCGTGCCGCTGATGCACGGCGTCACGTCGCCGCCGATCCAGATCGTTCCGCTGGCCGGGTCGCGCTCCACATGCACGCGGCCGGCACGGCACATCGCCGTGCCTTGCGCGGCGACGTACTGCGCCGGTGCCAGCCCCTCGCCGATCAGCCATTGCGCRASGCYCGCGTTCAGGCTGCCGGTGACGGGGTCTTCTTCGATGCCGATGGGGGCTGCAAAGGCGCGCACCTCGAACTGCGTGTCGGCACTGCCCTCGGCATCTTGCGCCGCCACCAGTCCGACCTTGGCCAAGGTCTTCAGCCGGCCGTGGTCCGGCTTCAAGGCCCGCAGGCGCGATGCACTGGCCACCCGCAGGCCCAACCACTTCGGGCCGTTGTCGAGCCAGCAGGCGCCGAGCAGCTCGGTCGCCGGCAGACCCAGCGCACTGACCACCTGGACCAGCAACTCGTCGTCGACCGGGTCTCGCTTCAGCGACGGCGCCGCAAAGGCCAGCCGCGCGCCGTCGCGCCGCACGTTCACCAGACCGACGCCACATTGCTGGACGATCTGTTGCGCCTCACGAGGCTGCCCACCGGCGGCCAACCACGCGTGGCAGCTGCCCAGCGTCGGATGGCCGGCGAACGGCAGCTCGCCACCGGGTGTGAAGATGCGCACCCGGTAGTCGGCTCGCGCATCGGTAGGGGGCAGCAGGAAGGTCGTCTCGCTCAGGTTCGTCCACTTGGCGAAAGTCTGCATCTCGGCGTCCGACAGGCCATCGGCGTCGTGCACGACGGCCAGCGGATTGCCACGCAGCGGGGTGGCGGTGAAGACGTCGAGCTGGCTGAACCGGCGAGTCGTGCTTGTCATATCAGGGCGTGGCCTCTTCCAATTCTTCGTTTAGATGGCGCTTGAGCACGCGACCCAGCGCTGCGACCGCGGTGCGAATGTCGTCTGGCGCCAGCGTGACGAACGACAGGCGCATCGTGCGCACATCCGGTGCGTGGGCGTAGAAAGCTTCGCCGGGCACGTAGGCGACACCGGCAGCCACAGCCTGCTCGAGCAGCGCCAGCGCATGGCAGCCCTCGGGCAGACGGACCCAGAAGAACATGCCGCCCAGCGGGGCCGACCAGTCGCTGCCGGCCGGCAGGTGCTCTTGCAACGCCGCGGCCATCGCGTCGCGCTGCGCCTTGTAGCGGGCGCGGATGGTCGGTACGTGTTGGTCGAGGAAACCGTTCTTGATGACCTCGTAGACCACGCGTTGGTTGAAGCCCGGCGTGTGCAGGTCGGCCGCCTGCTTGGCTTGCAGCAGCTTCGGGCACAGCTCCGGCGGCGCCACCACATAGCCCAGCCGCAGGCCCGGGGCCAGCACCTTCGAGAACGAGCCGAGGTAGATCGTGCCCTCGGGCCAACGCGAAGCCAGTGGCGCCGGCGGCGCTTCGTCGAACCACAGGTCGCCGTAAGGGTTGTCTTCAACCAGCGGCACGCGCGCGGCCTGCGCGGCCTTGACGATCGCCTGGCGACGCGCCTCGGGGATCACGCGGCCGGTCGGGTTCTGGAAGTTCGGCAGCACATAGGCGAAGCGAGTACCCGGCGCATCGTGCGGCAGGGCCTCGATCGCCTCGGGCAGCGGGCCGTGGGCATCGCTGACCAGGCTCTTGAAGATCGGCTCGTAGGGCGCGAAGGCCTGCAGCGCGCCGAGGTAGGTCGGCGTCTCGACGGCGACCGGCGCGCCGGCGTCGACCAGCACCTTGCCGACCAGGTCCAGACCCTGCTGCGAGCCGGTGGTGATCAGCACCTGCGCCGGCGTGACGTGCTGGCCCTGTTTGGCCAGGTGCGCGGCGACCCACTCGCGCAGCGGGCCGAAGCCTTCGCTGGCGGCGTACTGCAGCGCTTCTTTCGGCGTGTCGGCCAGCACCTTGGCGGTGGCTTCGCGCATCGCCTCGATCGGGAAGGTCTCGGGCGAGGGCAGGCCGCCGGCCAGCGACAGCACGCCCGGTTGCTCGGTGACCTTCAGGATCTCGCGGATGATCGAAGGGTTCATGCGCGCCGCGCGTTGCGCGAGGTGCCAGGCACTGGTGGGGGCGGTGATGGTCATGGTCGGATTTCCTCAGTCAGCATCCATTGCACCGCCTCGTGAGCGTGCAATGCGGTGGTGTCGAACAGTGGCAATGGCCAGCCGTCCGGTTCGGGTGGGTGATCGGGTGGGGTCAGCAGGGAGATCTCCGTGCAGCCCAGGATGATGGCCTCGCAGCCTTGTTCCGCCAAGCCGTTCATGATCTGCACGAAGCGATCTCGTGACGCAGGCAACGTGATGCCGCGGCAGAGTTCATCGTAGATCACGCGGTGGACTTCGTCGCGGTCGGCCGGGCCGGGCGTCACCGTGGTCACGCCATGCCGATCGGCCAGGTGGTCGGCGAGAAAACGGTCTTCCATCGTGAAGCGGGTGCCGAGCAGGCCGACGCGGGTGTGACCGGCAGCGCGCAGCGCGCGTCCGGTGGCGTCGCCGATGTGCAGCAGCGGCAGGCCGCCAGCTTCGACGATGGGCGTGGCGACCTTGTGCATTGTGTTGCTGGCGATCAGCAGCCCTTCGGCGCCCGCGGCGCGCAACTGCGCGGCGGTGCGGCCCAGCACCTCGGCGGCGCCGGCCCAATCGCCGGCGCGTTGCTGCGCGGCAATGCCGTCGAAATCGACGCTGGCCAATCGCAGCGAGGCGCTGTGCAAACCGCCCAGGCGGGCCGCCACGCCCTGGTTCAGCAGCCGGTAGTAGACCAGCGTCGATTCCCAGCTCATGCCGCCGAGGATGCCCAGGGTCTTCATCGTGTCACCTCGGGTTGGCTGGTGGGTGCGACGGCTGCGGGCGTCCGCACCGGCATCTTCTTGCCGATCACCACGGTGGCCAGCACGGCGGCGGCAAACACCAGGGTCGAGGCTTCGAGCCGCTCACCCAGCACCGGCACCGCGAACAGCAGCGCGAGAAACGGTTGCAGCAATTGCACCTGGCTGACCCGCAGTGCGCCGCCCAGTGCGAGCCCGCGGTACCAGGCGAAAAAGCCCAGCCACATCGAGAACAGCGTGACGTAGGCGAAGCCGCCCCAGGCCGAAGGTGCGACCGGCGCGTCGGGCCACCAGAACCAGGCCAGCGGCGCGGTCAGCGGCAGACTCAGCACCAGCACCCACGAGATCACCTGCTCGGCCGGCCATTCGGCGGCCAGCCGGGCGCCGGCCACGTAGCCACCGGCCGCGCTGAACACCGCCAGCAGCAACCAGCCATCGGCGCTGGTCAAGGCGCCCCCACCCTCGTGCCCGGCAAAGGCCAGCACCAGCAGGCAACCGAGCACCGCGCAGACCCAGAAGCCTGTCGATGCACGTTGACGCAGGGCCAGCGCCGCGATGGCCGCGGTGGCCAGCGGCAGGATGCCGGTCACGACCGCGGCGTGCATTGCCGGCACTTCACGCAAGGCCAACGCAATGCCGAGGGGGAAGCCGACCACGGTGCCGAGCGCGCTCAACAGCAGCGTCAGCAGATGGCGGCGTTGCGGCCACGGTGCCCGCGTGAGCAGCAGGTAGGCCACGCTCAGCAGCCCAGCGCCGGCGGCACGGCCGGCCGTGACGAAGGCCGGTGGCAGCTGCGGCGCATCGGCTGGGCCGACCGCCAGGCGTGTCATCGGAAAGGTCAGCGCAAAGATCACGACCCCCACGGCCCCGAGCAGCAGCCCGCGCCGGACGGACTCGGGCGTCAAAGGGTCGGCGGGCAGGGTGGGCATCTGGACAGTCTAGGCGGCTGACCAGTACAGTGCCGGTACAGTTGAGCGGCGCACGCCACCAAACTGTATTGCTGACGTTGCCGACACACCCATGAACGCCCCCGACGCCTTCGCCTTGACCCGCGCTGCCGGCGCCACCTTGACCGAACAGCTGGCCGGCCAGTTCGCCGAGCGCATCCGCCAGCGGCTGCTGGCGCCCGGCGCACGGCTGCCTTCGGTGCGCGACTGCGCGCGCCGCCATGGCGTCAGCCCGCACACCGTGGTCGCCGCCTACGACCAGCTGCTGGCGCAGGGGCTGGTCGAGGCGCGGCGCCAACGTGGCTTCTTCGTGCGAGAAGGCGGCCGCGGCCCGCACAGCGCCGCACCCGATCCGACCCTCGCGCCAGCCAAGGCTGCACCGCCGCCACGGGTCGCACCGGTGGATGCCACCGCGCTGATCCGCGGCATGTTCCATGGCGCCAGCCAATTGCCTGCGCCCGGCCTGGGCACGCTGCCGCCCGACTGGCTGGACCTGCCGCTGCTGGCCAGCGCGCTGCGCCGCGTGCTGACGCACGGCGACTCGGCGCTGGCGCTGCAGTACGGCCAACCGGCTGGTGACAGCCGCTTGCGCGAAGCGTTGGCAACCAAGCTGGCCGATTTCGGCGTGCGGGCCGAGGCCTCGCAGATCGTCACCGCGACCGGCGCGACCCATGCGCTGGACATCGTCTCGCGCGCGCTGCTGTCACCCGGTGATGCCGTGCTGGTCGACGAGCCGGGCTGGGCGGTCGAGTACGCGCGGCTGACGCAGCTGGGCATGCGCCTGCTGCCGGTGCCGCGCGGCGCCGACGGGCCGGACCTGAACGTGATGGCGACGCTGGCGCGTGAGCACCGGCCGCGGATGTACGTGACGGTCTCGGTGCTGCACAACCCGACCGGCCATTCGCTGAGCCTGGCCGACGCGCACCAGGTGCTCAAGCTGGCCGAGGCGCACGACTTTCGCATCGTCGAAGACGACACCTACGCCCACCTCGCGCCGAACCACTTGCCGCGCCTGGCCGCGCTTGACGGCCTGCAGCGAACGCTCTACGTCAGCGGCTTCTCGAAGATCCTGACGCCCAGCTGGCGCGTCGGTTACGTGGCGGCGCCGCCGTCGCTGGTCGAGCGGCTGATCGACGTGAAGCTGCTGTCGACGCTGACCACGCCGGCGGTGCTGGAGCAGGCGGTGGCCCATTGCCTGGAGCAAGGCAGCCTGCGCCGCCACGCCGAGCGCGTGACGACGCGGCTCGATGCGGCGCGCCATCGCAGCGTGCAACTCGCACAAGCCCATGGCTGCCGCTTCGTGACACCGCCGCAGGGCCTGTTCGGTTGGGTCGACACGGGGGTCGACACCGAGCCGCTGGCCCACACCTTGTTGGACCAGGGCTGGCTGCTCGCCCCCGGCCATCTGTTCCACGCGACGCGCCGGCCGAGCACGCTGATGCGGATCAACTTCGCGACCTCGCAGGACGCGCGCTTCTGGCAGGCGCTGGGTGCGGCCCGCGGGGCCTCGTCGAAGCAACAGGTACAGTGAAAACATCGACACACGGGAGATGAACATGACTCACCCCCTGCCCTCGATGGGCAAACGACAGCGGGTGCTGGCCCGCACGGCACTGGCCACCGCGCTGACCACGCTGGCACTGGCCGGCTGCGGCGGTAGCGACAACACCGACGACGACTCGGGGCCGACCGGCCTGGTGCCCACGGCGCCGGCGCTGGGCGCCACGCTGTTCAACGATGCGACCGTGCTGCGGCCACTGGTGGCCGGCGCCAGCTGGCAGTACGCCGGCATCGCGCCCGACGGCGATTCGTACACCAACGTGATCACCCAGACCAGCGCGTCGCCCGGCGTGACCGAGTCGGGCACCAACACCTTCGATGGTGGCGCCAGCCACGTGCACGTCACCGCGGTGAACGGCAACATCATCCAGCCCGACCCGATCGACGCGAACGGCGACGGCATCAACGACTTCGCCAATCTGATCGAGCTGCGTTCGCCGGTGCGCGTGAACGACCAGATCGTCGCCATCGACCAACGCCTGTCGAACATGGTGCCGGACATCGACGGCGACGGCCGCGCGGAGGCCCTCGACTTGGCCACCTACAGCCGTGTCATCGGCACCGAAGACGTGGACCTGAACGGGCCGCCGACCCAGGAAGCGGTGCGCATCGACCGCATCACCGCGGCGCGCGTGGTGCTGTCGAAGGACGGCCAGAAGCTGCCCACCGTCACCTCGACCCAGACAGTCTGGTACGCCCCGTCGCTGGGTGTCGTGCGCCGCCGGCTGGACCAGCCGTCCGAATCCGGCATCGGCCGCGACGTGACCGACGAGCGCCTGACCGACTGGGACGGCTTGCCCTGACGTGAGCCCGGGCCGCCTGTGCGGCGGCCGGTGCCGCACTGCTCAGGGCGCCGGTGGGCTGAAGCTGTACACCACGCCGCTGGCGTGCGTGCCGCCGTCGGTGGCGCGGCCGTACAGGCGTCCGTCGCTGGCCTGCAGCAGGCCCGAGCGTGGCCAGCCGCCACGCGCCTCGCCATCGAAGTGGTACAGCACTTCGTAGCCGCCACCGTCGGGCTGCATGCGGTAGATCACACCGCGGTCGTGGCTGCCGCCCCCCGGGCTGGTGCCGTACAGCCAGCCGTCGCTGGCGCGGATAGGGGCACTGGTCGGGTGGGAACCATCCGCACCGCTGAACTGATGCAGCACCGTCGTGCTTCCATCGGGGCTGGTGCGCAGCACGCTGCCGTGAGGCGCGGCGTCACCATTGCTGTTGACCGCCAGGTAAAGGTAGCCGTCGCGGCCGTCGACCGGCTCGCTGACCCCGACGCCATAGGGATAGAACTTGACCAGGACCTTCAGCTTGCCCGCATCGTTGATGCGGAACAGCGATAGTCCGCCGTCTTCGCCTTTTTCGTTGACAGCCAAGCCATAGAGATAACCATCACCTCGACTGACCAGCGCGGTCGGACCGTAGATGCCATCGTCCGGCGTCACCTGGTGGTACAGCTCGGGCAGGTAGGCCGGCGCCGCATTGCGCTCGAACTGCCCGGAGGCGCCTTGCGGCGTGAGGCTGCGTGTTGTTCTGAGGCTGCCGTCGACCCACGGCACGGGTACTGTCGAGCCGGCATAGCCCTCGCTCTCGGTGTACGCATGCACGATGGTCGGTGTGCCTCCGGGCGGGATGCGGAACAGGCTGCCGCGCTTGCCCGGCCCCTTGGTGGACATCGCGCCCCACAGCGTGCCGCTCGCGTCGACGTTCAGGCTGCTGGTGGGCATGCAGCCTAGAGCTTTACGGTCCAGCGCCACCTTGCTGACGGCGCCGCTGGCCGGGGTCAGTGCCAACAGCGAGCCGCACGGCAGATACAGCGATTCATGGGTGGCGATGAAGATGCGCCCATCACCACCCTGGGCCAAACGGCCTGATGCATAGCTGGTCTGATAGTCGAACGAAAAGTTGTAGTGCACGGTCGGCGTGACGCTGGCGGCATTGGCCAGGGCGCTGCAGCCGAGCGTTGCCAGGGTGATGGCGAGGCGCAAAAGCTGTGAAGGCGGTGTGCCGCGGCGCGGCGAGGAGGTCAGAACGGGCATCGGTCGGTCCTGGTTGGGAAGTGACCCTCAGTATCAACACGGATGGCCGCTCCGGCAACCGCGGACCTGTGTCGTTATGCGGTTGTACCCCTGTCATTCTGGGGATGGCGCCTAGGGGCCTGATGCGCTGAGTGCGGGATGGGGCTGGGCCACTCAGGCGCGCAGACTGATTTCACCGGTGCAAGCCGGTCAACGTCAGATCAACCTCAAGGAGCTTCCCCATGACATCCACGCTGACCCAATGGCTGCGCGCCCTGGCGCTGGCCCCGCTGCTGGCGCTGGCCGGCCTCTCGCCGGCACAGGCCCAGTCCGACACCGTCTGCGGCCCCGAGGTGACCGAGAGCGTGGCCAAGCAGCTGGCACTGAACGTCAAGCTGCCCGAAGCCGACCAGCTGGCGCTGCAGGCCAAGCTGTACGACCAGTTCCAGTACTGCGCGCAGGACGGGCTGAAGATCCCGCCCGACGATCCGTTCTACACCGCGGCGCGTCAGTGCGGCGCCAAGGTCAGCTACGTTGGCAGCTTGTACTACGAAGAGATGCCTTGCTGCGGTTATGACCCGCAGCGCCGCGGCTTCATGTGCCCGGTGAAGATCAAGCAGAACTTCGGCTTCGGCACCGCCCCGAACCCGGGCAGCCGCGAGTACGTGCTGCATTGCGTCGATGCCGGCAACGGCTTCGTGCCGGTCGGGCAAGACCATGTGCACCTGGCCAACGCGACCACCGCCCCGCCGTGGCAGTTCGCGGTGCTGGCCCATGCGGTCGACAACGTGCAGACGGTCGAGCCGATGAACGCGCTGACCCGCAACGCTCGCTCGATCCTGTCGTGGAACCTGAAGCCGACCAGCTGCGACTACAAGCCGATCTGGGGCGACGTGATCGAGTACAGGATTCGGCTCAACCAGTGAGCGAGCGGATCGGCGAGGCGCCATTAGCTGGCGCCTCGCGATGAAACTCAGCGGCGCGGCAGCGCCTTGCGCTCGGCCTCGCTAAGCACCCGCAAGTGCATCTCACCATCGACCAGCGCGAGCCCGTGCAGGTCGATGGACTTTTGCGTTTGCAGCAGGCGCACCAGGTAGGCCACGATGTTGGCTTCGATCACCTGGCCCGGCACCAGCACCGGGATGCCGGGCGGGTAAGGAACGATCTGGTCGCAGCAGACGCGGCCGGTCAGCTGGGCGTTTGGCTGGCCATGGTCGTCCAGCAATGGCAGGCGTTCTCCGGCTTCGTAGAACGCATCGCGCGGCAGGCAGGCCAGTTCCGTGAAACGCGGCGCCTCGGGCACACGCGCATAGGCGCGCGGGGCGCGCTTTTCCTTGGCCAGGCGCAGCATCGCGTCGAACAGGCGGCTCACCTTGCTGCGCGTCGTGCCGATCGTCAGCAGCAGCGTCAAGGTGTTGTGCGTGTTCTTCTCGACCTGGATGTTGTAGCGGCCGATCAGCTCGTCGCGCAGCTCGTCGGCCGAGTAGCCGCTTTGCGAGATGTCGATCGTCAGCTTGGTCGGGTCGAGGCGGATGCCATCACCCTTGACCTCTTCCGGCAGCAGGTCTTCCAGCTCGAGCACGCGGAACGCACCGGTCGCGTTGATCTTCTCGCGCAGTTCATGGGCGAACTTCAGCGAGCGGTCGAGCAGGCGGTAGCCTTCGAGCACGGCCTGCTTGCGGGCCACATCGAGGCTCGCGATCAGGTTGTACTGCGGGCTGGTCGACGCGTGCATGTTGAAGTTCTCGCGGAACAGGTGGTCGTCGAACGCGGGGTCGTTGACGTGCACCATGCTCGCTTGCGAGAAGGCCGACAGGATCTTGTGCGTGCTCTGCGTCGCGTAATCGGCGCCGCACTCGAGTGCGGTCGGCCGCAGCTCGGGGTGGAAGCGCGCATGGCCGAACCAGGCTTCGTCGATGATGACCTTGATGCCGGCGGCGTGGGCCATCGCGATGATGGGCTTGAGGTCGTAGCGCAGGCCGTCGTAGGTGCAGCTGGTGAGGATCAGCACCTTGGCATCGGGGTGGGCCTCGATCGCCGCCGCCAGCGTGGCCTTGGGCACCGGGCCGAAGATGCCGTAGTGGCGGTTGACCGATGAATCAAGGTACACCGGCCGCGCACCCGACAGGATCACGCCGTGGTGGACCGACTTGTGGCAGTTGCGGTCTAGCAGCAGCTTGTCGCCCGGCGCCAGCAGCGTCTGGAAGATGACCTTGTTGGCGGTCGAGGTGCCGTTGGTCGCGAAGTAGGTCTTGCGGGCGCCGAAGGCCTTGGCCGCCAACTTTTGCGCCTGCGCGATGACGCCCATTGGGTGCAGCAACGAGTCGAGCTCGGGCACGCTGACCGACAGGTCGGCGCGCAGCATCTGCTCGCCGACGAAGTCATAGAAATCACCGACCCACGGGCTGCCCTTGAACGAGTCGCCGCCGCCGTGGCCGGGGGTGTGCCAGCTGTCCTTGGCCTGCGCGACGTATTCGCGCAGCGCGTTGTAGAACGGCGTCTCGGCCTTCTGGGCGACCTCGGCGGCGACGATGCGGAACCAGCCGTTGTAGTCGTGCTCGCCGCGGAAGAAGTAGCCGTCGACCGCGTCGCTGGCGAGCTGCTCGACCAGCAGCTTGTCGGCGTCGTCTTCCAGCACCATGTACAGCGACAGCTCGGGCCGCGCCTCGATGATGCGCTGGGCGGTGGTGACAGCCGGGTTGCCGCGAGCGCCGGCGCCGCGCGGGCCGTGGTCGATCACGACGACTTGCAGGTCGGCCTGCGTCGGCGCGGTCGCCAGCACTGCACCGACCGCGTCATCGCCGCACGTGCAGCCGACGGCCATCAGCCCGAACGGGTTGTCCAGCCGACCGGCGGCCTGGTTCAGGCCCTGCACGACCTCGGCGCGCCATTCTTCGTCGGCGCTGACGACCAGCACGTGGGTGGCAGGATTCATGGGGGCACTCCTCGTCGGCTGCGCCCGGAAGGCGCAAAACTTGACAGTGTAGGCACCCCGTGGCCGAGGAAAATTCGGTTCAGCCCTATGAAGGCCGCAATTTGTTCAAGGTGCGACCGGGCTGGCGGATGGCGTCGAATGATGCGGCGTCAAGGGACCGGCGTCAGCACCACGGCCGTGAAGTTGCCGCCGACCGAGGCGTTGACGACGATCTCGCCGCGGTCATTGATGCGGGCGCCGTAGTTTCCGATGCGGGTTTGCGCAGTCAGCGGGTCGGCCGGGTCGAGCAAGGCCTGCAGGTCGACCGCACCGTGCTCGGCATCCCAGTAGAAGCTGGACGACACCTCGCCGCGGCTGTAGTTGCCGACGACCTGGCCATGGCGATTGATGTCGAGGCCCATGCTCCAGTCGTCTTCGCCAGGGCCTACGCGCAACGGCTGCATGCCGGTGGTCGGCGACCAGTGGAACGCGTGCAACGCGCCGCCGACGCGGCTGCTGCCTACCGCCTCGTCGGCGTCGTTAAGCGCGATGACCGCGCTGTCGTCGTCTTCGCCGGGCGCGGCCAGCGTGCCCAGCTGCGTGACGCGGCCCTTCCGGTCCATCAGGATCGCGTTCAGGCAGCAGCCTTGGGCGGATGAGGCGGTGCCCCCGGCATGGCCCAGGTTGTTGATCGCCCGCGCCTCGCTGGTGCCTTCGCGGGTGTGCATCGGATCGTCCAGTCCCAGACGGACTGAGCCGATCAGCGCGTGGGTGAACCAGCCCTGGCCGGCCTTGACCAGGGCCGAGCCGACGATCTGGCCACGGTTGTTGATGGCCGTGACGTTGCCGTAGTGCTGATGGCGGCGCAGCTCGATGCGTTTCAGCCCATCGGTCGCGGTCCAGGTGACGGGCGTGGCGTTGCCGTTGTTGCTGTAGATGAGTTGACCGACCGCCACACCGTCGTCGTTGATCGCGTGTGCATTGAGCGAGTAGCCCGCCGGGGCGTCGAAGACCTGCGGCTGGGCGCCGGCCTGCCAAAGATAGGTCTGCCCGGGATGATGGTAGGCCAGCACGACGCCGCGGTTGTTGATGTCGAGCACGCGCGAACCCGCGAGACCGCTGGCGGTGCTCAGGTCGGTGATGCGCAGCAGCGGCAATGGGGCTGCGCCGGCGCTCGTGGCGGCAGCGACGGCAGCCAAGCTCAGCAGATCTCTGGCGGCGCGGACGATGGTGGCGTGCATCAAGGGTCTCTCCTGCAACGTTGGTATGCGCCCGCGGCTGGCCGGGCCCGGCGCAGCTTAAGCGCGCGGGTCCCTGATGTTTGCCTCGGCCGAGCGCGACCCCCTAACTTGGCAAACGGGTACGCCGCTGGGAGGCCAGCGCGACGCCGCCTGCCACCACGCCCCAGAAGGCCGAGCCGATGCCGGCGATCGTCAGGCCCGACAGCGTGACGACGAAAGTCAGCAGGGCGGCGTCGCGGTGGTGCTCGTCCTTCAAGGCACTGGCCAGACCTCCGGCGATCGTGCCCAGCAGTGCGAGCCCGGCGACGGCCGCCACCAGTTCCCGCGGAAAGGCTTGCAGCAACCCTGCCACCGCTCCGCCGGACAGACCGAGCACGATGTAGAACACACCGGCCATCGCCGCAGCGGTGTAGCGCTTGGCCGGGTCTTCATGCGCCTCGCGGCCCATGCAGATGGCCGCGGTGATGGCGGCCAGGTTGAAGGCATAACCCCCGAATGGTGCGAACACCAGGCTGGCCAGGCCGGTCGCGCCGACCACCGGCGACACGGGGGTCTGGTAGCCCGACGCGCGTTGCGCCGCGACACCCGGCAGGTTCTGCGAAGCCATCGTGACGACGAACAGCGGCAACCCGATGCCGACCAGCGCCCCGACGCTGAAGACCGGCATCGTGAACACCGGCCGCGTCCATTCGAAAGCCACGCCTGCCAGATGCACCTGGCCCTGCACCAGCGCGACGACGATGCCGGCCAGCAGCACGCCCGGCACGGCGTAGCGCGGCCACCAGCGGCGGCCGGCGAGGAAGGCCAGTGTCATCACGATCACCAGCAGCGGTGCGCTGCGCGTGGCCAACACCGCGTCCAGCGCGAAGCGGGCCAGCACGCCGGCCAACAACGCGGCGGCAATCGCCATCGGGATGCGGCCCATGACCCGTTCGAACAGGCCCGAGTAGCCCGCGACGGTGATCAGCACGGCGCAGGCAATGAAGGCGCCGGTGGCCTCGGGCAGCGAGAGGCCGTGTGACGCGGCGATCAGCGCGGCGCCGGGAGTGGACCAAGCTGTGAGCACCGGCAGGCGGTAGTGCAGCGACAGCCCGAGGCTGGTCAGCCCCATCCCCAAGCCGAGCGCCCAGATCCACGAAGCAGTCTCGGCCGTGTTGGCGCCCAGGGCCTGTGCGGCGGCAAAGACGATCGCCACCGAGCTGGTGAAGCCGACCAGCACGGCGACGAAGCCGGCGACGGCGGCCGACAAGGACAGGTCACGCAACGGGTTTGACAGGGGCATGGGCGGCGAGCATAGCGGCGCCCCGGCCAGGGCTTAAGCTGGCGGGTCATTCCGATGAAACATTCCACCTCCGACCCCGACACCCGCGTCGCCACGCTGCCCAACGGCGTGCGCGTGCTGACCATCGCCCTGCCGCGGCTCGACAGCGCCAGCGTCAGCATCTTCGTGCGCACCGGCAGCCGCAACGAGAGCCGGCGCCTGAACGGCATCAGCCACATGGCCGAGCACATGGCCTTCAAGGGCACCCATGCGCGCAACTGCCAGCAGATCAACCTCGATGCCGAGCGCCTGGGCGCCGAGGTCAATGCCCACACGGACAAGGACCACACGGCCTACCACATGCGCGGCCTGGCCGAGCACGCGCCGCTGTTCCTGCGCATGTTGGGCGAGATCGTGCGCGATTCGAACTTTCCGGCCGACGAGCTGGAGCGCGAGCGCCAGGTCATCCTGCAGGAATTCGCCGAAACCGAAGACGACGCGTTCGACACGGCGTTCCAGTTGTTCGACAAGGCTTGCTACGGCATTCACCCGCAGGCGCAGCCGGTGATCGGGCGGCGCCGCAACATCGAAGGCTTCACGCGCGAGCAACTGCAGAGCTACGTTGCGCAGCAGTACACCGGCGCCAACATCGTGGTCGCGGCGGCCGGGCGCATCGATGCGCGGGCCATCGTGCGCGAAGCGCAGGAAGCGCTGGGTGGATTGCCCTGTGGCGAGCCGAACCTCACCGTGGCGCCCGTCTTCGAAGGTGGGGTTGGTCTTCGCCGCCTGGCTGGCCACAGCCAGACCCACGTCGTGCTGGGCTTTCCAGCCCCTGCGGTGACCGCAGCGGCCCATGCTTCGCACCAGCTGGCGGCCGCGTTGCTGGGCGAGGGCATGAGTTCACCGCTGATGGACAGCCTGCGCGAGCGATTGGGCCTGGTCTACTACGCCGCCTGTTCGGCCGATCTCGACGACCTGGCGGGCCAGTTCGTCATCGAGGCGTCGATGGCACCGGCCAACATCCCAGCCTTTGCCGACGAGGTGACGCGCTTGCTGCGTGCGCAGGCCGACAAGATCGCGCCGCCGCAGTGGGAGCGGGCGCGCAACCAGATCGCGGTGCGTCGCCTGCAGAACTGGGAGAGGCCCTCGCGACGGCTGGAAGACGCGGTGCTGGACCTGTTCGCCTTCGGGCGCGTGCGCTCGCGCGCCGAGCGGCAAACGACGCTGGACGCAGTGACCCCGCGCCAGGTGCGCAAGGTCTTCGGCGAGATCCTCGACGGCCCGGTAGCGGTGGGTGCGGCCGGGCGTTTGCCGAAGTCGGCAGCCGATCGGCTGCACGCCCTTGCGGAAGGCTAGATTTCCGGCCGCGCGAAGCGCCGGTCGCTCCAAATGGCGTGCGCGGACCGGCTCTGCCGGTCCGCTGCGCGAGCCCCCGCGGGGGGGCAGCCCCTGGAAGGGGCGTGGGGGCTAAATCTCGACCTTCGCGCCCAGCTCGACGATGCGGTTCGACGGCAGGGCCAGGAAGTCGGCCATGTCGGCGGCGTTGCGGTGCATGCTGGCGAAGAGTTTTTCGCGCCACATCGCCATGCCGTCGCCAAAGGTCGGGATCACCGTGTCGCGGCTGAGGAAGTAGCTGGTTTCCATCTCCTCCAGCGGCACGCCGCGGCCTTCGAGCAGGCGCAGCGCCTCGGGCACGTCGGGGTCGTTCTTGAAGCCGAAGTTCAGCGTGATCTGCCAGCAGTCGTGGCCCAGTGATTCGAGCGCCAGCCGCTTGTCGAAGCCGATCCAGGGCACCTCGTGGTGCTTCACGTGCACGAACAGGTTGTGTTCGTGCAGCACCTTGTTGTGCTTCAGGTTGTGCATCAGCGCGTTCGGCGCCAGCCCCTCTTCGGCGACCAGGAACACCGCTGTGCCCGGCACGCGCACGGGGGGGCTGACGAAGACCGCCTCGAGGAAGCTGCCCAGCTCGATCGCCTCGTTGCGCACCCGCTCGTGCATGATCGAGCGGCCCTGCTTCCAGGTCAGCATCAGCAGGAACATGCCCGAGCCGATGACCAGCGGGAACCAGCCGCCGGCCAGCAGCTTCAGCGTGTTCGACAGGAAGAAGGTGACGTCGATGATGAAGAAGAAACCGGTCGCCAGCAGGCACAGCGCGAGCGGGTACTTCCAGCCGTAGCGGATGACATAGAAGGTCATCACCGTGGTGATCGTCATGTCCAGCGTCACCGCGATGCCGTAGGCCGAGGCCAGGCTCGACGAACTCTTGAACAGCGCCACCGCCAGCACGATGAAGACGTACAGGCCCCAGTTGATGAACGGCACGTAGATCTGGCCGGTGTCGCGCACGGAGGTGTGGCGCACGCTCATGCGCGGCAGGATGCCGAGCTGGATCGCCTGCTTGGTGACCGAGAACGCGGCCGAGATCAAGGCCTGCGAAGCGATCACCGTGGCCGCTGTGGCCAGCACCACCAGCGGCAGGCGCAGCGCCTCGGGCGCCATCAGGTAGAACGGGTTCTCGACCGCGCCGGGGTTGCCGAGGATCAGCGCGCCCTGGCCGAAGTAGTTGACCACCAGCGCCGGCATCACCATCGTGTACCAGGCGATGCGGATCGGCCGGCGGCCAAAGTGGCCCATGTCGGCATACAGCGCCTCGCCGCCGGTCACGCACAGCACCACCGCACCGAGCGCGACAAAGGCGACCTGCGGGTGCAGCATGAAGAAGCCGATCGCATATTGCGGGTTCAGCGCGATCAGCACGGCTGGGTTGGCCATCACATGCGGCAACCCCAGTGCGACCAGCACGATGAACCAGACGAAGGTGATCGGGCCGAAGAACTTGCCGATGCCACCGGTGCCGAAACGCTGCACCGAGAACAGCCCGGTCAGCACCACCAGCGTGATCGGGATCACCCACTCGTGCATGCCGGGCGCGATGACCTGCAGGCCCTCGACCGCTGACAGCACCGAAATCGCCGGCGTGATGACCCCATCGCCATAGAAGATCGCGGTGCCGAACAGGCCGACGATCATCAGCGTGCGACGCAGTGTTGGCCGCTCTTTCACCGCGGTGGTGGCGAGCGCGAGCATCGCGATCAGGCCGCCTTCGCCGTTGTTGTCGGCGCGCAGGATCAGCAGCACGTACTTCAGCGAGACGATGATCGTCATCGTCCAGAAGATCAGGCTGAGGACCCCGAGGATGTTGACCGGCGTGGCTTCGACGTGTCCGGCGTGGAACACCTCTTTCAGCGCGTACAGCGGGCTGGTGCCGATATCGCCATACACGACGCCCAGGGCCGCCAGCGTCAACGAGGCAAGTGCCGGCAACGAGCGGCTGGCTGAGTGCGAGGAACTCAAATGCAATCTAGGGGGGCGCGGCGTGGCCGCTGAAGCTTCTATTGTGCGCGTTGCGGCCGCGGCGCCGAAATCATCGAAAATCCATGGCCCTGTCTCTGTCGCCCTGTTGCGCCACGAGTGTCATGCCCGCCGACGCACCATCCACCTCCACCGACGCCGCTTCGACCTTGGTCGACCTCGAACTCCCCATGGCTGTTTCGCCGGCCGCGCGACTGGTGGTGGAACGTGTGGCGGGCATCACCGTCGTCGGCTGGGCCTTCGATCCCCAGGCGCCGGGGCAAGAGCACTTGAGCCTGGTCTGCGGCGCGCAAACGTTTCCAGCCCCGGTGCGCCGCTTGTCGCGGGGTGATGTCTCGCGTGCCGTTGGCGCCACCGATGCGGTGGCGCTCGGCTTCGAAATCGACCTGCCGCTGCCGATCTGGCAGGCGTTGGGCCAGGCCGGCGCGGTGCTGGGCGTGCGCATCGGCGAAGACGGCGTGATCGTCAAGTCGCCGTCTCAACCCACTGCCGCAGGCCTGCGCAGCTGGATGGCGACGCTGGCGCAAAGCCCTGACTTGCAGCGGGCCCAGGCCGAGCTGAGCGCGCTGGCGCCGCATCTCGAACAGGCCACGCTATGGGGTGGCCGCGACGCTGCGTCGCCCGCGGCCGCGTCGCCGCCGGCACCCGTGTTGTGCAACGTCGAAGGCTGGCAGGGCCTGACGCTGGGCGGCTGGCTGGCGGACACACCGGAGGCGCGCGAGCCGCTGCGCCTGCGCTGTGGCGACCGCCGCTACGAGGCGCCAGTGCGCCGTACTTCTCGCGGCGACGTTTCGTCGCAGCTGAACTTGCCGCATGACGAGGTTGGCTTCGTGGTGGAAGTGCCCGGCAGCCTGTGGAGCGACCAGCCTCCCGGTGCCGACGAACTGGTGCTGCAGTTGGAAAGCCGCACCGGTCCGCTGGGGCCGGAATGGTGCCTGAAGCGCACGGAACTGGCGGCGCGTCTGGACGAAGCGCTGGCCTGGCCCGACCCGCTGCAGCGGGGCCACCTGGCCCTGCTGGCGATGGAGCATCTGGCCTGGGCGGGAGCCTTGAGCGAGATCGACGATTCGGCTCGCCAGGCGCTGGCGGTGTTGGCCGAATCCGCCGGAGTGGGTGCCTGGTTGCACGAAGACCCCCACACCTTGGCGGCGCCGGCTGAGCGGCTGCGCAAGCCATTTCGCATCGCACCGAAGGGCCGGCTTGGCCGCTGGTTGCAGAAGGCAGCCAATGCCGATCGGGCCCTCAGGCTGCTGACCAAGCTGCAGAGCAAGCCCCGGACGGTCGGCCTGGCCAAGCGCCTGGAACTGGCTCTGACCAATGCGCTGGGCCTGTTCGACAAGGCTTGCTACGACGAACAGATCACCCCGGCCCAGCGTGGCGACGCGCCGGCGCTGCGCCACTATGTCGAGCAGGGTGATGCGCGTTCACTGGTGCCGATGGCCTTGTTCGATGCACGCCACTACACCGGCCAGCTGAAAGGCCGGCGTCACCCCGGCATCAACCGCCTGCTGCATTACGGGCTGGTCGGCCGCCACCAGGGCCTGTCGCCTTGCGCCTGGTTCGATGCGGCCTACTACCTGAGCACCAATGCCGACGTGCGCGGCACTGGCGTCGACCCGTTGACCCACTTCGTCAACTTCGGCTGGAAAGAGCGCCGCCGCCCTGCGGCCCGTTTCGAGCCGACCACCGGCACGCGCCAAGGCCTGCTGCAGCGGCTGTCTCATGGGCGGGGCGGCGAGACGGCGGCATCGGTCGATCCGCTGCAGCGCTTCCTGCTCGACGGTCTGCCAGCCGATGCGCAGCCGACCGAGCCCAACCACCTGCCCTGGTCCGTGCCGGCGCGGCTGGACGGGCGCGACTACCTGAACCTCGAGCCCTGGCGCCACCTGCCGCGCCCCGCGGCCGAGCCGAAGGTCGATGTGATCGTGCCGGTCTACGCCGGTGCACAAGAAACACTGCGCTGCCTGTGGAGCGTGTTGTCGTCATGGGTCGACACGCCGTACCAACTGGTGGTGATCGACGACTGCAGCCCCGAGCCGGCCTTGTCGGCGCACCTGCGCGAGTTGGCGGGGCTCGGCCTGATCCACCTGATGGTCAACGAGCGCAACCGCGGCTTCGTCGCCACCGTCAACAAAGGCCTGAAGCTGCACTGGGATCGCGACGTCGTGATCCTGAACTCCGACACGCGTGTGCACTCGGGCTGGCTGGACCGGCTGGCCGCGCACGGCGAGGCCGAGCCGCGCGCGGCGTCGATCACGCCGCTGTCGAACAACGCGACGGTCTGCAGCTACCCGCGCATGTTGCACAGCAACTGGGAAAAACTGGAGCTGGACGACGGTGCGATCGACACGCTGGCCGCGACGGTGAACARGGGCCGACATGTCGAGGTGCCGACAGGCGTCGGCTTTTGCATGTGGATGCGGCGTTCGGCGCTCGATGCAGTCGGCCTGCTCGATGTCGAGCGCTTCGGCCGCGGCTACGGGGAAGAAAACGACTGGTGCATGCGTGCCAACGCGGCCGGCTGGGTGCAGCTGGTGGCGAGCGATGTCTACGTGCTGCACCAGGGCTCGGTCAGCTTCCGCGCCGAGGCCAGCGCACGCACGCGCGCAGGCATCGCGACGCTGCTGCAGCGCCACCCGGACTACCAAGAGCGCATCGACGACTGGATCGCGCACGACCCGCTGCTGCCCGAACGCGCGCGGCTGGACGCGGCGCGCCTGAAGCGCGCCACCGAGGTCAGCGAGGGCGGTGGCCTGGTGCTGATGGTCAACCACGCCCGCGGCGGCGGCACGGCGCGCCACGAGGCCGAAGAAGCAGCGCGGCTGCGCGCCGAGCGCGGCGTCGGCGTGGTCACGATGCACCCGTCGCGTCGGCCCGGCTGCGTCACGCTGGGCGCCACTGGCGGCCAGAGCGGCACGCTCGACCTGCCGGCGCTGCAGGCGGTGCCGCTGCTGACCGATGGCCGCTACGGGCCGCGCCACCCGGCGCAGGCGCTGTTGGACGTGCTGGCGGCGCTCGACCTGCGCGAGGTGCAGCTGCACCACCTGATCGATCACCCGCCGGTGCTGCGCGAGCTGCTGCCGCACCTGAGCAAGGTGCTCGACGTGCCGCTGTCGGTGACGGTGCACGACTACCACCTGATCTGCCCGCGCGTCAACCTGGTCGACGCGAGCGGCCGCTACTGCGGCGAGCCGGACCGTGACACCTGCGACCGCTGCCTGCAGAACGACGAAGAGGGCCGCGCCGCCGGTCGCATCGGCGCGTGGCGGGCGGCCAATTCGCACTTGCTGTCACAAGCCAAGCAGGTGATCGTGCCCGATGAGGACGTCGCCGCGCGGTTGTCGAACTACTTCCCGACGGTGCGCACCCTGGTCCAGCCGCACGAGCCGTTGCACCTGCCGGCGAACCCGCCGCCGCGTGGCCCTGTGCACCAGGTACTGGTGATCGGTGCGCTGAGCCCGATCAAGGGGCTGCAAGTGCTGCTGGGCCTGGCCCGCAGCCATGCGGCCGCCGAGCTGGGCCTGCAGTTCACGCTGCTGGGCCATTCGTCCGACGACGCGGCCTTGCGCGCTGCGGGTGTGCAGGTGCTCGGCCGCTACGAAGACAAGACGTTGGCGGGGCGTATCAGCGAGCTGGCGCCGGACCTGATCCTGCTGCCCTCGGTCTGGCCCGAGACCTTCTGCTACGTGTTGACGACAGCCGCCGAGTCAGGCCGGCCGGTCGCCGTGTTCGACCTCGGCGCGCAGGCGCGGCGCCTGAAGGAAGTGAAAGCGCCGGCGGTCTATCTGCCGATCGGGCTGGCCGGGCAGCCGGAGCAACTGGCGCGGGCGTTGGTGGCGCACTGACCGGCCCGAGAGCCGGTCGGGCCTGTCACTTCGGCTTCTTGACTGGCCGTTGCCAGCCGGCCAGGCTGACCTGCTTGGCACGCGCCACGGTCAGCTGACCGGCCGGTGCGTTCTTCGCGATCGTCGAGCCACCGCCGATCGTCGCGCCGTCGCCCAGCGTGATCGGTGCGACCAGCACGCAGTTGCTGCCAACATGCACGTCGTTGCCGATCACGGTGCGGTGCTTGTTGGCGCCGTCGTAATTCGCAGTGATCGCGCCAGCGCCGTAGTTGACGCGTTCTCCAACCGTTGCGTCGCCCAGATAGGCGAGGTGGTTGGCTTTGGCGCCCTTGGCCAGGGTTGAATTCTTCACCTCGACGAAGTTGCCGATGTGCACTTCTTCGCCCAGCACCGCGCCGGGCCGCAGCCGGGCGAATGGGCCGATCAGCGCGCCGGCGCCGACCTGCACGCCGAGTGCTTCGCCGTCGATGTGGGTGAATGGGTGAATCACGGCACCCGCAGCGATGCGCGCGTTGCGGATCACGCAGTTGGCGCTGATGCGCACCTCGTCGCCCAACTCAACCTCGCCTTCGAACACGCAGTTGACGTCGATCTCGACATCGCGGCCGTGCTTCAGCGTGCCGCGCAGGTCGAAGCGGGTCGGGTCCGCCAGGCGCAGGCCGGCGGTCATCAGCGCGTCGGCCTGGCGACGTTGAAGTCGGCGCTCCAGGTCAGCCAACTGGGCCGGGCTGTTGACGCCCAGCACTTCGGTCTCGTCATGCGCCGCCGTGGCGACAACCGGCACGCCATCGGCCACCGCCATCGCGACGATGTCGGTCAGGTAGAACTCGCGCTGTGCGTTGTCGTTCTTCAGCGCCATGACCCAGCGCTTCAGCAGCGCGGTCGGCGCGGCCATCATGCCGGTGTAGACCTCGCGGATGGCGCGCTGCTCGGGCGTCGCGTCCTTGTGTTCGACGATCGCCTGCACGGCTTCACCCCAACGCACGATGCGGCCGTAGCCGGTCGCGTCTGCGAGCGTCACGGTCAGCAGCGCGAGCTTGCTGCCACCGCAGGCGGCGGCCAGCGCCGCGGCGGTGTCGGTGCCGATCAGCGGTACGTCGCCGTTCAGGATCAGCGTGGTGTCGGCCGCATCATCCAGCGCCGGCACGGTCTGCTGCACCGCATGGCCAGTGCCGAGCTGCGGCTCCTGCCGCACGCAGACCGCCACGTCGCCGATCAACCGTTCGACCAGTTCGGCGCCGTGGCCGGTGACCACCACCTGGCGTTGCGGCGCCAGCGGCGCGACGCGGTCCAGCACGTTCTGCAGCAGCGGCCGGCCGGCCAGCTTGTGCAGCACCTTCGGGGTGGCCGAATGCATGCGGGTGYCCTTGCCCGCGGCCATGATGACGACGTTCAGCGCCATGGGTTTGTGCTCCAGAAAAGCCCGAGCCGGCGTCGGGCGCCGGCTCGTTGGTATGAGGACGGGATTATCCCGCCCGCTCAGGGCAGCTGAACGGCGACGTCGTGCGGCTCGTTACGCGCTTTCGGGAAGTCTTTCAGCGCGGCGGTGAACATCGCCGCGATCACCGGCGGCCCGCCGACGGTGATGCCGTCGGTGCGGGCGCGGGCCTCGTACAGCGGCTGGCCCGAGGCCTTGTCGCGGATCAGCAGGCCCGTCTCGCGCTGGTACTCGCTGGGCTCGCTGTGCCAGCGCCACGGTCCATAGGGCCCCCAGGCGCCAGGCCAACCGGGGCCGGCCCAGCGCGAGCCGTAGGGGCGCCACCACAGCGGGTCGTCCCAGGGCGAGCGGTCGTAGCGGGTGATGCGCGCGCCGATCTGCACCACCACGTCCGGCGTGGCGCCTGCGGCGGCCGGCACGAAGCCAGCCGTTTGCAGCGCCTGGTGGGCGCTTTGCTCGACATCGGCCTGCAGGCCGCCCGGGGCGGCCTGTTGCGAGGGCAGGCGCTCGATCATGTAGCTGCCGGCCGGTCGGCCGGCCGGCCACTCGCCGAAGGTGCTGACTTCGCTGGTGACGGTCTTGAACGAGGCGCAGCCGGCCAGCGTGGCGGCCGCCAGGGCGGCGCCGACAGCGGTCCAGCGGAGGGCGAGGCGGTGTTGGCTGTTCATTCGGCTTACTCCTCTTCAACGAAGGGCCGTCGCGAGTCTTTGGGTCCCACGAAGGGTTGTCTGAGTACCTGGCGGTGCTCAGAAGGCACCCGGCCCACCCGGTGCCTTCTTCGTCAGACCCCATTGAACGACCTGAGGTTCAGTCGGGTTGACGGTGGCCGGCGTGGCGCAGCCCTCGTCTTCATCCTCGTCAAAGGCCTTGTCGCCGGCCGGGTCGGGCTGGCCGGTGGCCTGGATGGTCGTGAACGGGTAAAGCGAGCGGTCCATCATGTGCGACAGCGTGATGTTGCCCATCGCGCTGAACATGTTGTCGATCCGGCCGGGGAATTTCTTGTCCCAGTCGCGGATCATGGCCTTGATCTGCACCCGCTGCAGGTTCTCCTGATTGCCGCACAGGCTGCACGGGATGATCGGGAACTGGCGATGCGTCGCCCACTTCTCGAGGTCGGTCTCGGCCACGTAGGCCAGCGGGCGGATCACGACGTGCTCGCCGTTGTCACTGACCAGCTTGGGCGGCATGCCCTTCATGCGCGAACCGAAGAACATGTTCATCAGCAGCGTCACGACCATGTCGTCGCGGTGGTGGCCGAGCGCGATCTTGGTCGCGCCCAGCTCCTTGGCGACGCGGTACAGGATGCCCCGGCGCAGCCGCGAGCACAGGCTGCACATCGTCTTGCCCTCGGGGATCAGGTTCTTGACGATCGAATAGGTGTCCTGCTCCTCGATATGGAACGGCACGCCACGTGAGCGCAGGTAGTTCGGCAGCACCTCTTCCGGGAAGCCGGGCTGCTTCTGGTCGAGGTTGACCGCGATCAGCTCGAAGCGGATCGGCGCGCGCTGCTGCAGGTTCAGCAGGATGTCGAGCATCGCGTAGCTGTCCTTGCCGCCCGACAGGCAGACCATCACCTTGTCGCCTTCTTCGATCATGTTGAAGTCGGCGATCGCCTGCCCGACCTGGCGGTGCAGCCGCTTGCTGAGCTTGTTGGTCTCGAAGGCGGCCTTCTTCTCGGCGGCGTTGGTGGCGGCAGAGTCGACGGCCGCGGTCTCGGGGGAAGTGATCGTGTTCATGTCGGGAGGGGCGTTACCAAAGGCCTGCTTCGCAGCGGATGGCAACTTCGCAGTCTTCAAAAATTTCCAGTTTGGCCACCTTGATGCGCACGCCCAGCACGCCCGGCAGTCGCATCAGCCGCACGCACAGCTTGGCCAGCAGCGATTCGAGCAGATCGGTGTGCTCGGCGGTGCATTCGTCAATGATGATCTGGCGCACCTTGCGGTAGTCCAGCACATGGCCCAGGTCGGCGTCGCGTGCCAGCGCCGGCTGCTGGCCCAGGTTCAGCTCGGCATCGACCTGGATYGGCTGTGGCCCGTCGCGCTCATGCGCCAGCACCCCGAGGTTGGCACCAAAGCGCAAGCCGTTCAAGTGCAGGATCTGGCTGTTCAGCGTCGACGGAGGCGATTTCGGCGCGGCATGGGCCAGGCTCGCGCCCGCCGGGTGCAGGAATGCGGCGACCTGCTGGGCCGCGGTCACGCCATCGGCCAGCGCCGTCTGCACACAAGGGTGCCAGCGGCCGCTGGCGTCGCCGGCGACGAACACGCCCAGCGCTTCGGCCGACCGGCCAGGCGCCAAGCGCGGGTGGGGCTGTTCGCTGGCCTGCAGCGCTTCGGCCAGCCAGCCCCAAGGGGCCGGCTCGGGCTCATAGCCGAACAACACGGCGGCGGCGTCGAAGACCTCGCGCCCGAAAGCGGCTGATTCGGCTTCGATCCGGCCGTCGGGCAATGGCCGCAGCGCGGTGGGTAGCGGCGTGTGTGGGCGTTGCTCCAGCGTCGGATACCGGTCCAGTGCGGCCACCAGCGCCGCCTGGCCACGGTAATCGCCTCGCGTCCACAGCGTCACGGTGTGGCCACGGCCGGTCAGGTAGGCGGCGTTCTCCAGCGCGTTGTCGCCGCCGCCCAGCAGCAACACACGGCCGGGTGGCAATGCAGCCCGTTGCGTGGTCAACGATTGCGCGTCCAACACCCCGCCAGCGCTGAAATAGGCCGGTGGCCGGATCGGGCGGACGCCCGTGGCCATCAGCAGCGTGGCGGTGGCGAGGCGCCGCCCATCGGCCAGTTGCACCTGCCAACCTGAAGGTTGGCGCGCCAGTCCGGTCACCGCCTGGCCCAGGTGCCACTGCAGCCCGGCGAGCCTCAATGCATGGGCCGCGAGCTGCTCGCCGACCGCGCGCAAGCTGGTTTGCGGCTGGCCCAGCACCCAGTCCTGCGGGAAGTCCAGCGCGGCCAGCGATGCGCAAGGCGCAGCCGCCTGCTCGACGACCGCCACACGCAAACCCATTTGCGCGGCCCAGGACGCGGCGCTGCAACCGGCCGGGCCGGCGCCGATCACCACACAGTCGAGCAGGGCAGGAGGGTTCATCGCTTGGGGCCGGCCGGTCAGGGCGGCAAAGACAGCGGCGCTGGGTGGCCGGGCAGGGCGCTTCCTACAATCGGGCGATGCAAGCAAGCGAAGCCGGCAGTGTATCGGTGCCCCTGGGCGAACACATCCGTGCGGCCATCGCCGCAGCCGGCGGCTGGCTGCCGTTCGACCGCTACATGGCGCTGGCGCTTTACACGCCCGGCCTGGGCTATTACGCCAATACCCGGCCCAAGCTCGGCCGCATGCCAGCTGACGGCAGCGACTTCGTCACCGCGCCCGAGCTGTCACCGCTGTTCGGTCGCACGCTCGCCGCGCAAGCCGCGCAGGTGCTGGAGATTGCCGAGGCCGACGAGGTGTTCGAGTTCGGCGCCGGCACCGGCGCACTGGCCGAAAGCCTGCTCGATGGCCTGACCGCGTGTGGCCACCCGTTCGCCCGCTACACCATCGTCGAAGTGTCAGCCGACCTGCGCGCACGGCAGCAGGCGCGGCTGGCCCGTTTCGGTGATCGCGTGCAATGGGCCGACCACTGGCCCGAGGCGATGCACGGTGTCGTCTTCGGCAACGAGGTGCTGGACGCGATGCCGGTGCAACTGCTGCACTTTGACGGCGAGCGCTGGCAAGAACGCGGCGTTGCGCTGCAAGACGGCCAGCTGGTGTTCGAAGACCGTGCCAGCGGGCTGCAACCGCCGCATGAAGGCCCGTTCCTGCCCGGCACGGTGACCGAGATCCACCGCCAAGCCGAGGCCTTTGTCACCAGCCTGGCACAGCACCTGAAGCAGGGCGCCGCCTTCTTCATCGACTACGGCTTCCCCGAGGCCGAGTACTACCACCTGCAGCGCCACGGCGGCACCTTGATGTGCCACCGCGCCCACCTGGCCGACACCGATCCGCTGGCCGACCCGGGCGAGAAGGACATCACCGCCCACATCAACTTCACCGGCATCGCGCTGGCCGGCCAGGACGCCGGGCTGGACGTGATCGGCTACACCAGCCAGGCGCGCTTTCTCGTCAACTGCGGCATTGCGCCGCTGCTCGAAGCCGCCGACCTGCGCCAACGCGCGATGGCGCAAAAGCTGATCACCGAGCACGAGATGGGCGAGCTGTTCAAGGTCATCGGCTTCGCGACGCCGGGCCTGGCGTTCGAGCCGATCGGCTTCTCCGAAGGCGACCGGTTGCACCGGCTCTGAAGCCGGCTCAAGCGACGTCGGTTTCGAGCGCCGCGGCCACCGCCCGCACCCGGGCCTGGTGGATGGCCTTGGCGATTTCGTCGCCCTGGGCGCCGCGGGCGATCGCGGTGGCCGCGACCTCGGCCGTCGGCATCGCGGCCGCGGCAGCAAACACCTTGGTCAGCAGCGGTCGGCTGGGGTAGTCGCGCTGCTCCAGGCCGAGCCGGCCGCGGGCATCGAGTTCGCAGGCCAGCAAGGCTTCGGCAAAGCGCTGTGGGCGGCGGAAGGCGTCGCAGCGTTCGAGCAGGCGGGTCAACGCGGCGGGGCGCAGTTCGGTCGCCCGATGGATGTTGGTGTGCTCGCGGGCGACCACGGCGGCCAACTCGGTCGCCTCGGTCGGGGCCTTCAGGCGTGCCGCCAGCTTGCGAGCCAGGTCTTCGCTGCGGCCTTCATGGCCGATGTGGCGCGGCCACTCCTCTTCGGGGGTCGTGCCCTTGCCGAGGTCATTGCAGAGGCACGCGAAACGCACGGTCAGTGGCGCGTCCATGGCCGCGGCCTGGTCGAGCACCATCTCGAGGTGCACGCCGGTGTCGATCTCCGGGTGGTGCGCCTCGGGCTGCGGTACACCGTACAGGCGGTCGACCTCGGGCATCAGCCGCGCCAGCGCACCGCCTTCGCGCAGCACTTGCAGCATGCGGCTGGGCTTTTTCTCCATCAAGCCGGTCGCCACTTCCTGCCAAACTCGCTCGGCCACCAGCGCATCGACCTCGCCCGCGTCGACCATGCGGCGCACCAGCGCCATCGTTTCGGGCGCGACGGTGAAGCCTTCGAAGCGTGCGGCGAAGCGGGCCAGCCGCAGGATGCGAACCGGGTCTTCGGCGAAGGCGTCGCTGACATGGCGCAAGACCTTGGCCTCGAGGTCGCGCGCGCCGCCATGCGGGTCGACCAGCGTGCCGTCTTCGTCACGCGCCATCGCGTTGATCGTCAGGTCGCGCCGCAGCAGGTCGTCTTCCAGCGTGACTGTCGGTTCGGCATGGACGACGAAGCCGCGGTAGCCCGGCGCGGTCTTGCGCTCGGTGCGGGCGAGCGCATGCTCTTCGTGAGTCTCGGGGTGCAGAAAGACCGGGAAGTCCTTGCCGACCGCCTGGTAGCCGGCGGCCAGCATCTCCTCGGGCGTGCTGCCGACGACGACCCAGTCGTGGTCGTTGACCGCGCGGCCCAGCATCGCGTCGCGCACCGCGCCGCCAACGATGTAGCGCTTCACGTGTGCTGGGCGCGCAGCATGTCGAGCCGCGCGCAGCCGGCCACGCCGCCGAGGTAACCAGGCGCCACGCCTTCCAGCGCCGTGGCACGAATGCCGAGCGCGCCCAGGCCTGGCCGCCCGAGAGAGGCCACGCTCGGCACCTGCATTGAATCGAGGTTGTCGCGGCTCATCAGCGGGGTGCCCGGCCACCACTCCATCAACGCTGCTTGCCAGCGCGACAGGGTGTGCGGCAAGGGAATGATTCGGCTCATGTGGCCAGCATAACGCCCCGCTGCACTGACCAGCTCGGCCAATGTCATCGCGTCCGGCCCAGCGCATTCGTAGGTCTGGCCGATGGTCTGTGGGTCGGCCAGACAGCGGGCCAGCGCTTCGGCCACGTCGCCGACCCAGACCGGCTGGAAGTGCGCGTCCGCGGCGGCGAGTGGCAGCACCGGGGTGCGACGCTGCAGTCGGGCGAAGAGGTTGGTCAGCCGGTCTTCGGCGCCGAAGATGACCGACGGCCGTAACATCGTCAGGTCCAACCCTGCGCCGCGCAACGCCGTTTCACCACGGGCCTTGCTGCGCAGGTAGTGCGAGGGCGCGTTGGCGGACGCGCCGAGCGCGCTGACATGCACCACGCGCCGGACACCGGCCTCACGGCAAGCGGCTGCAAGGCGGCGCGGCAACGCCACGTGCACTCGGTCAAAGTCCGCTTCACGGCCATGCAGGATCCCCACCAGGTTGATCACCGCGTCGGCACCTGCGACCAGCTTGGCCAGGTCACCGTCGTCGTGCACGTCGGCCTGCACCACGTCGACCTTCGGCAAATGGCCCAGGCCCAGGGCGTGGGCGCGCTGCCGCGTGGGGATCAGCAGGCGCGGGCCTTCGTCGTGCGAGGGGCGGCACAGCGTTTCGGCCAGCGCCCGGCCGACAAAGCCGCTGCCGCCCAGGACCAGCCAGTAAGCGGCCGCCTCAGGCCCCATCACCGATGGCACATGGGTTGCCTCATCAGACGGTTTCGGTAAATCGTGCATGGCTGAGCACCTCCGTGAGGTTCACGGCAATTCCGAGTCCACTGGTGGCGCACTGGCCGTGCGCGGGCCAATCGGCGCGCCCAGCCGGGCCTTCAGCGAGGTCGGCTTGCCGCTCATCAGGCTCGAGTAGATGGTGGCGTTGGTCAGCACCTTCTTGACGTAGTCGCGCGTCTCGTTGAGTGGGATGTTCTCGGCCCAGATCGCCGGCTCGAGCACCGGGCCCTCGCGCCAGCGCCGCGGCCGGCCGGGGCCGGCGTTGTAGGCCGCGGCGGCCAGTGGCTGCGAGCCGCCCAGGTCGTCGAGCACCAGCTTCAGGTAGGCGGTGCCCAGGCGCAGGTTGGTGTCGCGGTCGGTGATCATGCCGGGCTTGAAGTCCAGGCCGATCTTCTTGGCCGTCCACTTCGCCGTTGCCGGCATGATCTGCATCAGGCCCGACGCGCCGACATGCGAGCGCGCGTCCATGACGAAGCGTGATTCCTGCCGGATCAGGCCGTAGACGTAGGCCGGGTCGAGGTCGATGTCCTTGGCCTTGGCCAGCACGTCGGCRCGCATCGGCTGCGGGAAACGCTGCTCGATGTCGACCTCGGCCTTGGTTCGTTCGCTGGTGTTGATGCAGCGGTCCCAGATCTCGCGTTCGCAGGCCAGTTGTGCGGCGGCCAGCAGTTCGCGGTCGCTCATGCCGATGAGCGAGAAGTTCCACTCGCGCACGCCCTCGCCGCGCAGGCCCATGCCGATGGCGGTCAACGCGCGCTGCAGGCCAGGCACGGCCCGCGCCGCGTTGCGTTCAGTCTCGCTGGGCGGCACGCCGCGAACCGGCAAAGTCTGCGGCGTGCCCAGGTCCTCGGCAGCCAGCATGCCGTAGAAGTGCAGCTGGTCGGCCAGTGATGCCAGCGTCTGCCGCGCTTCGGCGCGGTCCGCGTCACCTGCCTCGCCCGGCTTGGCCAGGGCCTGCTTCGCACGGGCGCCCCAGTACTGCCAGGTCGGGTCGTTGCGTTCGGTGGTGCTCATCGCGTCGATCGCACGCAGCGCCCAGCGCCAACGCTCGGCGCCTTCCCCCTGGCGCAGCGCGGCGCGGGCCAGCCAGCCCAGCGTCTCGTCGCTCCAGTCTGGCTGGTCTTCGATCTTCTTCGGCAGGGTCTTCCACGCCGTACGGACGTACGCCAGCGCTTCGGGCTTCAGGCCCATTGCCGCTTGCTTGGYCACCTGGGCGCGGACCCAGGCTCCGTGCTCGGCGCCGAGGATCTCGCCCCAGCGCTCGTCGAGCATGCGGGCGGCGGTGTCGACGTCGTTGGCCGCCACGCGGGCCAGTGCCAGCGCGGCCAGTTCGGTGCGCAGGTGGCCGATCGCATTCGCCTTGACCGCCAGGTAGCGGGCCGGGTTGTCGAAGATGTCGGCCACCGCCTTTGCCGCCGGCTCGCTCAGCAATGCTGCTGTCTGGCGGGCCAGCTTGATGCGGTTGTGCTCGGTGGCGTGGCGCAGTTTGCGCAGCACGTCGTCCTGGCTGAACAGCTTGGCGTCGACCAGCGTCTGTGCCAGCAGTTGGCAGCCCTCGTCGGGCTCGCGCTGGGCCATCCAGGCGCGGCGGGCGCTGTCGCGCACGTCCTTGCCGGCGAGGTGGTCGATCAGCTGCGCGTAGCAGCTCACCTCGCGGTCGTCGTTCATCTTGAACCGCGGCAAGTCGCGCGAGAAGGTCTCGAAGTCGCGGCGGTGGCCGAGTTCGAGCAGCCAATCGTTGCGCAAGCGGTCTTCGACGTAGCTGCCGGGCCAGCGCAGGTAGAAGGCTTCGACCTCTTCGGTGCGGACCTCCATCAGCCGGTTGGTCAGGTCCCAGTAGTCGACCCAGGGGGCCAGCGGGTGCTTGGCATCGACCACCTGGGCGCGCAGTGCGGCCAGCCGGGCCTTGTCTTTTTTGATGAAGGCGTCGCGGGCGCTGCGGATCGGGTCGTCGCGGTCTTGTGCGAGGGTCGGGGCGGGGGCGAGCAAGGTCGCGAACAGGGCGGCACCACAGAGCGCGGGCCCCATGGCGGTGGCCCGGCGCAACACGGCGCGCGAGAAAGAAAAAAGGGGCATGCGGTCAATGTACCGCAGCCCCCTCGCCCTGCTGTGCGCAGGGCGCCGTGTCGCTGATCGCTCAGCGGCCCTGGCGGTACGGTTCCTCGAAAGCGAGGAAATCCTTTTCGGCCAGTGCGTCGGCCACCCAGGCTTGCACGGCGGCGGTCGCCCACACGCGTTCGGCCCAGGCGGCGGCAGCGGGCGACAGCGGCAAGCCGTAGGTCCGCGTGCGGCTGATCACCGGCACGAAGAAGGCATCGGCCAGGCTGAATTCACCGAACAGGAAGGGGCCGCCGGACGTGGCCAGTGCTTCTTGCCAAGCCGCGGCCAAGCGATCCAGGTCGGCGCGCACACCGGGCTGCTCGGCCAGTACGCGCTGGCCGACCTCGGGCATCGAGGCCTCGATGTTCATGCCGCAGGCGTTGCGCAGCGCGCGAAAGCCGGCGTGCATCTCGGCGCACAGGCTGCGGGCGCGGGCCCGCGCGTGCGGCGCACGCGGCCACAGCGCGTGCTGCGGGTACTTCTCGGCCAGGTACTCGGCGATTGCCAGTGTGTCCCAGACCGAGAAGCCCTCGTCGACCAGCACCGGCACCGTGCCAGCCGGCGACACGCGGGCCAGCGCCTGCTTGAACTGCGAATCTTCGTCGAAGCTGTCGAAGCGCAGCATGACTTCTTCGAAGGGAATGCCGAAGTGGCGCAGCGCCACCCAGGGGCGCATGGACCAGGAGGAGTAGTTCTTGTTGCCGATGTAGAGCTGGAGGGGCATGGAAGATTCGATCCGTTGCAGGAAAACGCGGCCCCCGATGCTAGGCGTTATGCCGGCCTCGCGTGATGCCGTGTTGTCATCACGCTGATGACCCCGGCGCATCAGTCGATGCCTCTTCGCCGATCGCGCGGCGTGTGTCGGCGGCGTGTTGGCGCACGAATTCCAGCAACGCGGTCAGCTCGGGCCGCGGTGGGCGACCCGTGGCGTGGGCGCCTACATGGTCCAGCGCGACCATGAAGTAAGCAAAGGACGAGCGCAACCGCAGCGTCGGGCCGAAGGGCTCGACCAACTCGCCGCGGGCCAGCGCGTCATGCACCATCGGCAGCCAAGCCAGGCCTACACCTTGCCCGGCGACGACGGCCTGGATCTGCTGGTGGTTGAAGTTGACGCTGTACCAGCGCCGCGGGGCGAGATGGCCGAGGCCCTGGGCACCCAACCAGGCGGGCCAGGCCAACGCGTTGGCGCTGGGCGTGTTGTCTTCGACCTCGACCAGCGCATGCTGCGCCAGGTCCGCCGGCTTGGCCAGCGGTGGCACCTCGCCGCGGGCGATCGCGTCGGCCATGCGGGCGCCGACGACCGGCGTCAACACCTCGCCGAACATGCGTTCCGCCCCGGCCGGCGCTCGCTCGGGTTGGCAATGGCGCAACAGCAAATCGAGCTCAGGGTCATCGATGTCGGCCAAGCGGTCGGTGGCGGACAGCCGGATGTCGATGCCCGGGTGCAGGCGCTCGAAGTCGGTCAGYCGCGGCATCAGCCACAGCGTGGCGAACGACGGAAAGGTCGACAGGCTGATCTGCGCTCGCCCTTGCGCGATGCGGATCTGGCGCACCGTGCCGTCGAGCCGCGCCAGCATCGGCTCGACCGCACGCAGCAGGCTTTGGCCGGCGTGGGTCAGCTCGACCCGGCGCGTGCCGCGGCTGAACAGCATGCTGCCCAGCTCTTCTTCGAGGTTCTTGATCTGGCGGCTGATGGCCGGCTGTGTGAGGTGCAAGTCCTCGGCGGCGGCGCTGAAACTGAGTCGTCGAGCGACCGCCTCGAAGGTGCGCAGGAAGTCCAGCGTGAGGGGCCGGGCGCTCGGTTTATTCATAACGTAATCTGATCAATCGAGGCCTTCGAAAGCATTGGTGCTAACCCGTGGTCCCGCGCATGATGCAGTCCATCGGGAAAGCGTTCCCGACTGACAGGAGATTGATGATGAGCACGCATTCCTTCGCTTCCTTGGCCCTGCCCCAGCTGGAACAACCCAGCAGCCTGGCGCTGCCGCAGGCGCGGCGTTGGGTGGCGGGCGACGCGGGTTGGGTCACCGTGCAGGCCGGCCGCGCCTGGCTGACGCGCGATGGCGACCTCGACGACCATGTGCTGAAGACCGGCGAACGGCTGTGGCTGAGCCGTGGTGACGTGCTGACCGCCGAGGCGTGGCAAGCCGACGAGCCGGCGTGGCTGGTCTGGCGGCCCGAGCCGGGTCAGGCCTTCTTGGCGAGCTTGACGGCCTTGGCTGCCGGCGGCTTGGCTCGCGGTGCGCGCGGCTTGGCCGGTAGTTTGCTGGCCCTGGCGCGTAACGCCGAAGCCAGCGCCTGCCGCGCCCAGGGCAGCATCTGCGCCGGCGAATCCATGGCCTCGGCCGGCGCGCTCCAGTAACTCATTGCGACCTTTTTGCCGTCGGCCGTCTGGAACTCAAACGGCCGGCAGCCGGCGGCAATGAAGGCCGGGCGGTTCTCGTCATCGGTCTTCAGGAACAGGTCATCGCCGACGATGATGGCGATGAAGACTTCGTCCACATAAAGGCCGTGGCCGCCGAACATGCGCTTGACGCGCACCGGGCCCAGTGCGCTGAGCAACTCGCTGCACCAGCGCACGGTTTCCTGGGTTTGGGGGCTGACGGGCATGGTAGTCAGTGTAGGAGGGCTTCGTGAGAAGGCCTTCACTGCCACGGTAGTGGCGCAGGGCGACGGCGGTGCCCCCGCTCTGCGGCCCGCTCGCGGGCGACTGGATCTGGTGACCTACGGGCTGCCCATCAATACCGTGGTGCCCTAGACCCGTTGGGGCGACCGCGAATAAGGGCCGCTGAGCGGGGGCACCACCATCACCCTGTGGAACCGACCGCGACTTGGCACGCCGTGCACTGGCACCCGATCGGCAGGGGTCGGGTGCTCGGGGCATATTCAGCGGCTCTTATTCGCGGTCGCCCCCACGCATCCGTCGCCGCCACACCGTGTTGATGGGTAGCCCGCTGCTCACCTCAAACAGTGCCCCGCGAGCGAGCCGCAGAAGATGTCCCGGGCGGCCGGCCCCACGCGCCGACCTCCGCAGTCAGTCTCTCGCAGTTCATCAGTCCGCCCGGACATGAAAAAAGGGGCCACCCGCGAAGGTGGCCCCAACATCTCTAGAGCACGCCGGACGCCGCGTCCCCACGCGGCAGCATGCCCGAGACCTCTGAAAACTCAGTTGTTGATGCTTGGATCGGTCGATCAGAAGTTGTGCTTGATGCCGACGTCGTAACCCGTAGATTTGAAGTTATCGGGGATGTCGTCACGGCCTTCGTGCGTGACGTCAGCATAAATCGTTGTGCGCTTCGACAGGGCGTAGTGATAACCCAGGCTGAACTGGCGGTCGCGGATCACGTCGGTCGTCGAGTTCTTCAGCTCGCCCCAGCTGGCGCGCAGTTCACCTTGGCCGATCGGCGCGGTGGCCGACACGAGGTACGAACGGGCCTTCTGGTCGCTGCCGTCACGGCCGGTGCCGAAGAAGGCGCCTACCTTGACGAAACCGAAGTTGTAGCTGCCGTTGATCGTGGCCCAGTAGTCGTCTTCGTCGGCCGGGTTTTCATAGCCCACGCCCACCACGATCGGGCCGTTGGTCCAGGCGCCACCCAGGCTGTACGGGCGCTTCTCGGCGACACCGCTGACCGGGGTGTTGCCATCGGCCTCGGCGACTTGCGCACCGAAGGTGAAGCCGCTGGCGCTGAAGCGGTAGTTCACGCCGTTGCTGTAGCGGTTCGTGCCGATACGGCCGTTGATGATCGAGCTGTTGGACGCCACGGTGTCGGTGCCCCACGGGTCGGCGACGATCTGGCTGAGGGCGTAGGCCGGGTTGTCTTCGCGGCCCAGCGTCACGCGGCCAAAGCCGCCTTCGAGGCCGACGATCGCCTTGCCGTCCCAAAAGGCGGCCTTGGTCTGGGTGCCGTCATCGGCGTTGAAACGGTGCTCGATCTGGAACACGGCCTTCAGGCCGCCACCCAGGTCTTCGGTGCCGCGAAAGCCCAGGCGGCTGCCCGAACCGTTGCGAACTTCGTTGTTCTTGACCGCATCCGCCTGCTGGGCGACCGACAGGTCGACCCGGCCGTAGACGGTGACGGACGATTGGGCAAAGGCGCTGCCGCTGAACGCAGCGGCCAGGGCCAGGGCAAGGGGAGCCAGGGAGCGGATGGTCATGGGTACTCTTGTCGTCGGAGGGGACACGAGGTCCGGGAAAACCCGACTCTAGGGGGCCAGTGGTACGGCACAAAGATGCATCCGGCGAACAGTCCATTGCAAAAACAGGAATAACCGCGGATGTGGGCGCCACGGTTCTTGCGGATCCGTTTGGAATCAAGGCCTTATGACGTTCGGCTATTGCGCCCCGGGAGGGGCTCCGCACCGGCACAATCCTCCTCTCCGTATCGCCCACGCCACGGACCATGACGCTGCCGTTCAAGCTGAACCTGGAGCCCTCTCGCGACAAAGCCACGCTGCGCAAGCAGCTGCAGGCCGAGCGCATGGCTTTGCTGGACCGCCACAAGCGCGCGGCGCATCTGCAAGAGGTCTTGCAGGTCTGGATGTTGAGCCGCCATGAAAAGACGATCGGCGCCTACTGGCCGATCAAGGGCGAGTTCGACGCGCTGCCCGCGCTGTACCGCTGGAGCGAGGGCCATGACGAGCGCCGCATCGGCCTGCCGGTGATCGACCGCCAGACCAAGCAGCTGCGTTTTCACGTCTGGTACCCGGGCTGCCCGATGGAAGAAGACGCCTACGGCATCCCCAAGCCCAAGGACACCGAGGAGTTCCACCCCGAGCTGCTGCTGGTGCCTTGTGTCGGCTACGGGCCGGGCGGTGTGCGGCTGGGCTATGGCGGCGGCTTCTACGACCGCACCTTGGCGGCGATCACGCCCAAACCGGTGACCGCCGGCCTGGGCTATGCGCATGGCTTCGTGCCGTGGCTCAAAGGTGAACCGCACGACGTGCCGCTGGACGCGTTGCTGACCGAAGAAGGCGTGGCCTGGCAGAAGTCGTGAAGTATTACCGGCGGAGTGTTGGAAGCAGCGCTACTGACTAACTAAGTTAGGTGTGGGCGGCACGCCAAGCAGCGGAAATCATCGGTCGGCCAAAACCTTTGACAGGGACCCGATGATGAAGACCCCCTTCCAGACCTCCATCCAGCTCGCTTGCGCGCTGGCCCTGAGCACCGCCGCCAGCAGCGCGCTCGCCGCAGTGCGCTATGAATGCCAGGCACTGGAGACAGGTCACTATGTCTTTGCCTGGGCCTTGGCGCTCAACTCGGCCGGCGAGGTGGTCGGCTCCAGCGACTTCGGCTCAGGCCCGAGCAGCCGCGATGCGGCCCGTTGGTCAGCCGGCGGGGCCGTCACCCGGCTGGGCAATCTCGGTGAGTTTGGCGCCGCCTCCGACATCAACGACAACGGCGTGATCGTTGGCTACAGCCAGACTGAGAATTTCACCGCCTTTGTGCCGACGACCTGGAACGGCACCATCGCGACGGCCCTGCCATTGCTCGGAGGCGACACGGATGGCGACGCGCACGGCGTCAACAACCGTGGCGCGATCGTCGGCGAATCCAGCAAGATGTTCGGGCACACCCATGCCGTCCTGTGGCGCAACGGCAAGGTGATCGAGCTCGACACGCCGGGTGGCCAGCCGGGGCGGGAGTTGCGCGACAGCATCGCGTATGACATCAACAGCCATGGCGTCGTCGTCGGCAAGAGCGACATCGGGGAAACAGACAACTCCCATGCGGTGTGGTGGGACGCGAACCTGCAGGTCCACGACCTGGGCACACTGCCGGGCGCGGATCGATCAGAAGCCTCCGCCGTCAACGACAAGGGTGTGATCGTCGGCTTCAGCGAGCCCGGCGTCGGGGACATCACCCAACACGCAGTGGTCTGGGAGAACGGTGTGATGCGCGAGCTCGGGACGTTGCCCGGCCACCTGCAGAGCTACGCCACGGCCCTCAACCGGTCGGGTACGGTGGTGGGCCGTGGCAGCCCGGACGCCAACTATGTCAAGTCGCTGGCACTGGTCTGGCCGGGCCTGCACCACAAGCCGCGTGACTTGAACAAGCTGCTGACCAATCGGTGCAAGTCCGGCGCGGGCACCTATGTGCTCACCAACGCCGCGGRCATCAACCGCGACGGCGTCATCGCGGCGACCGGCGACTACGTCGACGGCTCGGGCAACCGCCACTTCGCCGCCTTCAAGCTGGTGCCGGTGCCGGCGAACGCTGCGCGGAAGTGACGCAGCACCAGGGCTCGCACACGGTGTGCGCGCCCTGGCGGTCAGCGTCAAATGCCGTAGCCCAGGCGCTTGCAGACCTCGAGCGTCAGCGGGCTCTGGTTCAGCGTGTAGAAATGGATGCCCGGCACGCCGCCTTCGATCAGGCGTTCGCACAGCCGGGTCACGATGTCCAGGCCGAACGCGCGAATCGAGGCCGCGTCGTCAAGGAAACCTTCCATCTTCAACGCCGCCCAGCGCGGGATCTCGATGCCGTCGCGTGCTGCGAACTGCGCGATGCGCGCGTAGTTGTGGATCGGCATGATGCCCGCCACGATCGGCACGTCGATGCCCATTGCGCGCACCTCGTCGACGAAGTGGAAGTAGGCGTCGGGGTTGAAGAAGAACTGCGTGATCGCCGAGTTCGCGCCGGCGCGCACCTTGTCGGCGAAGAACTGCAGGTCACGCTTGGCATAACGCTGCTGCGGGTGGTATTCGGGGTAGGCGGCGACCTCGATGTGCCAGTCGCTGCCTTGCGTCTCGCGGATGAAGGCGGTCAGCTCGCTGGCGTAGCGGAACTCGCCGGCGGTCGCGGTGCCGCTGGGCAGGTCGCCACGCAGCGCAACCAGGCGGTGGATGCCTTGGGCACGGTAGGTCGCCAGGATCTCGGCGATGTTGGCGCGGGTCGAGCCGACGCAGCTCAAATGCGGTGCGGCTTCGTGGCCAAGGGCGGCGATGTCGCGCACGGTCGACAAGGTCTTCTCGCGCGTCGAGCCGCCGGCGCCATAGGTGACGCTGAAGAACTCGGGGTCGACGACGGCCAGGTCCTGCACCACGGTCTTCAGCTTCTCGCTGCCGACGGGGGTGTTGGGCGGGAAGAACTCGAAGCTGATCGGCACGCGCTTCGAGACGGGGCGGGAGGTGTCGGTCATGGTCAGGTCGGTTCGGGGGTGGAGGCGGCCAATCGGGCCTCGATGAAGAACTCGCGGTTGCCGTCGCCGCCGGTGGTCGGGCTGTTGCGCCAAGCCACCACCTGCAAGCCGATGCGGCCGCAGGCCTTGCGCAGCCGGGCCTCGACGTGGCCGTAGGCCGAAGCGTCCTTGACGAGGCCCTTCTTGCCGATGTCGACCGGTTGCAGTTCGAACTGCGGCTTGACCAGCATCAGCAGCGTGCCGGTCTGCGCCAGCAAGAGGGTCAGCGCCGGCAGCACCAGTGTCAGCGAGATGAACGACAGGTCGCCGGTGATGAAGTCGAAGCCGGCTGCTGGCATCGCGACGCCGACCTGCTCGCGGGTCAGCGAGCGGGCATTGACGCCTTCCAGTGCCGTGACGCGAGGATCGGCCGCCAGCCGCGGGTGCAGCTGACCATGGCCGACGTCGACACCCACCACGTGCGCTGCGCCGGCGGCCAGCAGCACGTCGGTGAAGCCACCGGTGCTTTGGCCGACGTCGAGCGCCACCGCGTCTTTCAACTGCAAACCACTGTCACGCAACACGCCTTCAAGCTTCAAGCCGCCGCGTGACGCCCAGCGCAGCTCGGAGTCGTCGGTCAGCTCGATCTCGCAGCCCTCGGGCAACTCATCGCCGGCCTTCTTCGGCACCTTCCATCCATTGGGGCCGAGCCAGCGCACGGCGCCGCGTTCGATCAGCCGCTGGGCGGCCGACCGGCTGGGCGCAAGGCCTTGGGCAACAAGGAGTTGATCTGCACGCATCTGTCTATCGCGCTATGGCGTCATCAAGCGGCTGCCGCGGATCCGGCTTTGCCGGTCCGCTGGCAGCGCCTCCTTGAGGGGGAGGCGCCGCAGGCGCTTCGGGGGTGGGTCAGTACCTGTAGGTGTCGGGCTTGTACGGGCCGTTCTTGCTCACGCCGATGTATGCGGCCTGCTCTTCGCTCAGCTCGGTCAGCTTGGCGTTGAGCTTCTTCAGCTGCAGGCGGGCGACCTTCTCGTCCAGGTGCTTGGGCAGCACGTAGACCTTGCCGACTTCATAGGCATCGGGCTTGGTGAACAGCTCGATCTGGGCAATGGTCTGGTTCGCGAACGAGCTCGACATCACGTAGCTCGGATGGCCCGTGCCGCAACCCAGGTTCACCAGGCGGCCCTTGGCCAGCATGATGATGCGCTTGCCGTCCGGGAAGATCACGTGATCGACCTGCGGCTTGATCTCTTCCCACTGGTACTTCTCGAGCGACGCGATGTCGATCTCGTTGTCGAAGTGACCGATGTTGCAGACGATCGCCTGGTCCTTCATCTTGGCCATGTGATCGTGCGTGATCACGTTCTTGTTGCCGGTGGCGGTGACGAAGATGTCGGCCTGCGAGCAGGCGTCGTCCATCGTCACGACACGGTAGCCTTCCATCGCGGCCTGCAGGGCGTTGATCGGGTCGATCTCGGTCACCCAGACCTGGGCCGACAGGGCACGCAGCGCCTGTGCCGAGCCCTTGCCCACGTCGCCATAACCGGCCACCAGGGCGAC
>NZ_JBFUGE010000002.1:0-83876 GCF_056403075.1 Ideonella sp. P3_A4
CTTCGCCCGCCTGGTCAATCTGAGCCAGAACCCGCTCGCCCTCGTCCGGTGTGTGCAACTGCGCCATCAGCGCCTGGCGCTGCCGAGCGCTGAGCTCGTGCAACCGCTTCAACCACCGCTTCCAGTCTTGTTCCTGCATCGCCTTCTCCAGGGAACCCGGCTTGCCGCCGTCTACCTGGCACGATGCACTTCCACTGGCTCATGGCCTGCGCCTGTCACTACTCAATGCGCAAAGAGCCTTTTTCTTGGCCGAGTGAGCCGTGGCGCGAACCTCTGCACAATGCGGCCATGACCCTGACCGAGCTGCGCTACATCGTCGCCGTGGCCCGCGAGCGCCATTTCGGCCGCGCGGCCGAAGCCTGCTTCGTTTCGCAGCCCACGCTGTCGGTGGCGATCAAGAAGCTCGAAGAAGAGCTCGATATGAAAATCTTCGAGCGCGGCAGCAACGAGGTCACGATGACGCCGCTGGGCGAGGCCATCGTGCGCCAGGCGCAGCAGGTGATCGAGCAGGCGCAGGGCATCCGCGAGATCGCCAAGCGCGGCAAGGACCCGCTGGCCGGCCCGCTGCGGCTGGGCATCATCTACACGATCGGCCCCTACCTGCTGCCCGAGCTGGTGAAGAACGCGATCGAGCACACGCCGCAGATGCCGCTGATCCTGCAGGAGAACTTCACCGTCAAGCTGCTGGACATGCTGCGCACCGGTGAGCTCGACTGCGCGATCATGGCCGAGCCCTTCCCCGACACCGGGCTGGCGATCGCGCCGCTGTACGACGAGCCCTTCATGGCCGCAGTGCCGCGCACGCATCCGCTGGCGTCGCGCGAGCGCATCACGTCTGAAGAGCTCAAGCGAGAGACGATGCTGCTGCTGGGCACCGGCCACTGCTTTCGCGACCACGTGCTCGAGGTCTGCCCCGAGTTCGCACGTTTCTCGAGCGACGCCGAAGGCATCAAGAAGAGTTTCGAAGGCTCGTCGCTCGAGACCATCAAGCACATGGTCGCTTCCGGCATGGGCGTCACCGTGGTGCCGGCGCTGTCGGTGCCGCGCGAGCCGCAGCTGCACGTGGTCTTCATCCCGTTTGCCGAGCCGGTACCCACGCGCCGCGTGGTGCTGGCCTGGCGCAAGACCTTCACCCGCTATGAGGCCATCGCCGCCTTGCGCAACGCGGTCTACGCCTGCGAGCTGCTCGGGATGAAGCGGCTGACCGGCTGAGCCGGGCGCTGCAGTAGCGGCGGCGCGCACCTTTCCCACACGTTACGAAACTTCGGCGTTGTTCGGCGCACGCCGTCAGCTTACGGTTGGTGTGTCTCTGATGCACGGCGGGCTCGATCCTGCCTGCGATACAACACCAAAGGGAATAACCCATGCTGATTTCCGACGCAGGCGCGTCCGCGCCCTATTGGCCGCCACAAGCTGCCGATGCGCAGCCCGTCACGCCGCCGCCTCCACCGCCACCTCCCGCACCGCCGCGCTACACCGAACAACAGGCCACGTCTGACGCCAAGCGGCTGTGGGATGCGACCGAAGGCGGCCTGTTCGGCTGGGGCACCGACGAAGACCAGGTCTGGTCGACGCTGAAGGACAAGAGCGCCGACGACCTGGCCCTGCTCAGCCGGATGTTCAAGCAGAACTACGGCAAGGACCTCGACCACGTACTGCGTGACGAGCTGAGCGGCGACGAAGCCAAGCGTGCCGAATCGCTGCTGCACGCAGACCAGTCCGACGCCAACGCCGTGGCCCTGCACAAGGCGGTTCAAGACGGCTCGACCGACGGCGTGCTGGACCTGGTCGATGGCCTGGACGCGAAGGGCCGCGACGCGCTGGCGCAGGCCTATGCCAAGCGCTACGGTCAACCGGCCGACCAGCAGAACGCCGGCCAGTACTTGCTCAAGCAGATCCAGGGCTCGCCGCAGGAAGTGGCCCGGTTGCGGTTCTCGCCTGAAGAAAGCACACGCCTGACGAGCTTGTTCGCGCCGCAAGGTGGCGATGTGGCCACCGGCGAAGCGCAGGCCGATGCAGCCAAGGCCAAAGAGGCGATGGACGGCTGGGGCACCGACGAGGGCGCGCTGCTGGACATCTTCCGCGGCAAGACGCCGGAACAGGCCAAGGCCATCTCGACCGCCTACCAGGTGGCTTACGGCGACGACCTGAAAGGCCGCCTCGACGACGAGCTGAGCGGCACCGACCAGGACGAGATCTTTCACCTGCTGGATGCGCCGACCAGCGACCCGGTGGCCAAGGCCGCGTGGGACGCCGACGACAGCGCGATCCAGCTGCAGAAGGCGGTCGACGGCCTGGGCACCGACGAAGACGCGCTGCGAAGCACACTCGAAGGCAAGACACCCGAGCAGATCCAGGCGATCAGTGCGGCGTTCCAGAAGCGCTACGGCACCGACCTGAAATCGCGGCTGGAGGAAGACCTGAGCGGCGACGATGCCGCCGGCATCCTGCACCTGCTGCAGACACCGGGCGCGAACGACCCGCGCCGTGCGTCGTGGCAGATCGACCAGGACGCCGTCGAGCTGCATCGCGCGGTCGACGGCCTGGGGACCGACGAAGACAGCATCCGGCAGATCCTCGGCATGCACAGCAAGGGCGAGATCGATGCCATCGCTTCGGCTTACCGCGAAAAGTACGGCAGCGACCTGCGCGCCGACCTGACCGACGACCTGGACGGGCGCGACGAAAAAGAGCTGGTCGACCAGCTCTACGACCGCGGCGCGATCGACCTGAAGGCCGACCCGGCAGCGGTCATTGCCGAGAAGAACCGGCGCACGCGCGAGTTGCAAGCCTACGAGGGCGACACGAGCGGCATCGGCTTCGCGCAGCAGCTGTTCCGCGCCGACTTCGATTTCGAGACCGACGGCGAGCGGCTGGACCGCACGCTCGACACCTCGGAAAGCGCGTTGAAGCAGGGCGACATCGCGACCGCTGCGCGCAACGCCGGCTTCTCGGAAGAGAACATCAAGACGCTGGTCGAGACCAAGGACCAGGCGGGCGAAACGGCGGCCGCAACAGCGGCGGTCGCGGCCACGGTCGTCGTCAGCGTGGCCACCGCCGGCACGGCGACGCCGCTGGCGGTCGCTGCGTTGTCGGCTGCGGCGGCAGGCACAGCCAGCGGCACCGCCTACGTCGCCGTCGACTCGCAGGCCGGCGGCACCGAAGTGGCGCGGCAGGTGCTGATCGGCACGGTGTCCGGCGCCACCGGTGCGGTGCCGATCGGGCGGGCCACCTCGCTCGGCGTTTCGCTGGCCGACGACGCAGCGCTGGCCACCACCCGCGGCACCGTCTTGGGTGCGGTACGCAACAAGGTCGGCGACCAGGTGATCATCGGCATGCAGGTGGGCGTTGGTGACAGCGTCGCGCGCACGGCGACCGAGAGCGAGACCTGGTCCGGCGATTTCCTCGATGGCCTGAAGCAGATCGGCGAGAACGCCACGGTCGCTGGCGGTGCCGGCGCCATGATGGCCATGGTGCCGATCGTGCCACGCGGCGCGCTGTCGCGCGGGGCTTCTCAGGCGGCCGAGGGTGCCGCCAGCCGGTCGATCCCGACGCGCATGCCCTGGTACCTGGAGAGCAAGCCGAAGGACTTCTGGCGGCATCCGCGCCAGCTGTTTCGCAACGACACGCTGAAGAAGGTCTACGACGATCCGAACCATCCGCTGCGCGGCATCATCCTGGCCGACCGCAAGGCCGCGGGCGCCGACCCCTACAAGAAAGACTGGCTCAAGCCACCGGCCCGGACGCACGAGGCGCTGATCGGCGCTTCGCCGTACCACGACGCCCCGCACCTGCGCCAGCTGGCCGAGCAGCACCCCGAGTTCGGCAACTGGGTGCGCGACGCCGAGGCTGCCGGCATGCCACCGGTCGAAACGCTGGCCACCAAGGAAGACTGGGCGAAGTGGATCGACGACGCGGCCACGCATGTGGGCCGTCCGCCGTCGGCGGTGCTGGACCTCAAGCCGATGTACTTCGAGGCCTCGCATCTGACCTCGCTGGCCGAGCTGAAGACCGACTGGGGCGACTGGATCTACCGGGCCGAACAGGCCGGCGCGCAGCGCTTCGACACCTTGGCCTCCGAGGACTTCGCCGAATGGGCCGAGAAGGCGACAGCGCTGGTCGGCCCACCACCGGCCACGCCCGAGCGACTGGCGGTCGGCTTCGCCTACATCAATCAATGGGACAGCGTGTCGATCGAAGCCAAGGGCGGCTTCATCGAGCTGCAGGCGGTCGATGTCGGTGGCGTGCCTGTCGAAGCGCGCACCGCGCAGCGGCTGGTCGAAGAGGGTTACCTGAAGCCCAGCGACATCGGTCCACCGCACCCGGGCTGGAGCATGAAGTAGGTTGCCCGCACCGACCGCGCGGCCCGTCAAGCCGCGCGGGGCTATCGCCGCGCTGAACAAACTCAATTGGCCTTCGCGGACCCCGAAAAATAGACTTTGCTCATCGCCCCACGGGCCGCCTCACACAGGAACCGACGATGAGCAAGACCCCCCCGCCCCGCCTGACCACCGCCTCCGGCATCCCGGTCGCCGACAACCAGAACTCGCTGTCGGCCGGACCGCGCGGCCCGTTGCTGCTGCAGGACTTCCACCTGATCGAGAAGCTGCAGCACTTCAACCGCGAACGTATTCCCGAGCGCGTCGTGCATGCCAAGGGCTCGGGCGCCTACGGCACTTTCGCCGTCACGCACGACATCACGAAATACACACAGGCCAAGCTGTTCGCCCAGGTTGGCAAGACCACCGAAACCTTCGTGCGCTTCTCGACAGTTGGCGGCGAGCGCGGCTCAGCCGACACCGAGCGTGACCCGCGTGGCTTTGCGCTGCGCTTCTACACCGAAGACGGCAACTGGGACCTGGTCGGCAACAACACGCCGATGTTCTTCATCAAGGACCCGATCAAGTTCCCCGACTTCGTCCACACGCAAAAGCGCGACCCGCAGACGAACCTGAAATCGGCCCAGATGATGTGGGACTTCTGGAGCCACGCGCCGGAGTCTCTGCACCAGGTCACGATGCTGTTCAGCGACCGCGGCACGCCCGACGGCTACCGCCACATGGACGGCTTCGGCAGCCACACCTACAGCCTGATCAACGCGGCCGGCGAGCGCGTCTGGGTCAAGTGGCACCTGAAGACCAAGCAAGGCATCAAGAACCTGATGGCCGACGAGGCCGCGCGCCTGGCCGGCACCGACCCGGACCACGCGCAGCGCGATCTGTTCAACGCGATCGCCGCCGGCGACTTCCCGCAGTGGGACGTCTCGATTCAGGTGATGACCGCCGCGCAAGCCGATGAGTTCGAGCGCCGCACCGGCTGGAACCCGTTCGACCTGACCAAGGTCTGGCCGCATGCGGACTTCCCGCGCATCCCTGTCGGCGTGCTGGAGCTGAACCGCAACCCCGACAACTACCACGCCGAGGTCGAGCAGGCCGCGTTCTCGCCCGCCAATCTGGTACCGGGCATGGGCTACAGCCCCGACAAGATGCTGCAAGGGCGGCTGTTCGCGTACCACGACGCGCAGCTGTACCGCGTCGGCACCAACCACCAGCACCTGCCGGTCAACCGCGCGCGCTGCCCGTTCCACAACCAGCAGCGCGACGGCGCGATGGCGATCCACAACGGCGGTGCGGCGCCCAACTACGAGACGGTGAACGCCGCCGGCACAGCGCCATCCGGCTTCGGCCACGGCGACCCTGGCTGGGCGCTGGACGGCGCGGCCGGCCGCTACGACGAGCGCGGCGAGTCGGACGATTTCACCCAGGCCGGCAACCTGTTCCGCCTGATGCCGCCCGATGCGCAGGACCGGCTGACGACCAACATCGCCAACGCGATGAAGAGCGTGACCGCGGATGTGCAGGAACTGCAGATCGGCCACTTCACGAAAGCCGACCCGGCGTATGGTGCGGCGGTGCTGCGCAAGCTGGCGGACCTGCGCGAGCGTTGAGCCCGCCGCGCCCCGCGGGCTTGATCAGGGTCACCCGGCCGCGTCGATGCGGCCGGGTGGCTGCGCTGGTACCGTAGCGGCCGAATCCACCCACCGACAGGAGAACCCCTGATGGCGAAAGCGAAAGACAAGAGCGTGCCGGCTGGCCGTGGCGGCGTGAGCATCAACATCGGCATCAGCGACAAGGACCGCGCCGCCATCGCTGGCGGCCTGGCCAAGCTGCTGGCCGACACCTACACGCTGTACCTGACCACGCACAACTTCCACTGGAACGTGACCGGGCCGATGTTCAACACGCTGCACGCGATGTTCATGGCCCAGTACACCGAGCTGTGGAACGCTGTCGATCCGGTGGCCGAGCGCATCCGCTCGCTCGGCCATCCGGCGCCGGGCAGCTATGCCCAGTTTGGCCAGCTCAGCTCGCTGAAGGACGCACCGGCCACGCCACCCAAAGCGCTGGAGATGGTGCGCATCCTGGTCGAGGGCCACGAGGCCGTCGCCCGCACCGCACGCAGCATCTTCCCGCTGGCCGACAAGGCCGGCGACGAGCCGACCGCCGACCTGCTGACGCAGCGCCTGACGGTGCACGAGCAGACGGCCTGGATGCTGCGTAGCCTGCTCGAAGAGTGAACCTCGCGCGCCGGCCCCGCCGATGCGCCTGAAGCACATCGAGGCCTTCAACGCCGTGATGCTCACCGGCACGGTGAGCGCCGCGGCGCGCCTGCTGCATGTGACGCAGCCGGCGGTGACGCAGACGCTGCAGCACGCCGAGCTGCAACTCGGCTTCGTGCTCTTCACCCGCCAGCGCAACCGGCTGGTGCCCACGCGCGAAGCCCAGGCGCTGTACCCCGAGGTGCAGCGCCTGATGTCGCAGCTCGAATCGGTGCGGCGCATCGCTTCGGCGCTGCGCCACGGCGAGGGCAGCCAGCTGCGCATCCTGATCGTGCCCTCGCTCGCGGTGCATGCCCTGCCCGCCGCACTGCAGCGCTTTCGCGCCCGCTACCCGGACATGCCGGTGTCGATCCACACGCTGCATTCGAGCGAGATCGCCCGCGCGATCGCGCTGCAGGAGGGTGACGTCGGCATCGTCTACGGCAGCCTGCCGCACCCGGCGCTGCACGAAGAGCTGGTGGCCACGGGCCGGCTGGTGTGCGTGTCACGCGCCGGCAACCCGGCCGCGGACCGGCGCAGCACCGTGGCGCTGGAAGACATCTTGCGCGCGCCGTTCATCCGCATCGACGAGCGCGACCCGCTGGGCACGATGCTCGCCGACCAGTGGACCCGCCTTGGGCTGGTGCCCAGTGCCGGCATCACGGTACAGACGCACCACATTGCGATGGTGCTGGCCGAGCAAGGCTTCGGCCCGGCCATCATCGACTCGTTCACCGCGCAGGCCAGCCACCGCGACACGCTGCATGTGCGCACCGTGTTGCCCGAGGTTCCGGTGCAGGTGAAGGCGCTGCTGCCGCTGGGCCTGCGCTCGCCGCAGCCGGTGGCCGATTTCATCGCCGCGTTCCGCGAAGTCACGGCCGCGGCCTGACGGCGTCGGCCGACTTGTCAGCCGGTCATTCGATCTCGACGACCGCCTCGATCTCGACCGCGAAACCCATCGGCAGCGAGCCGACGCCGATGGCCGACCGGGCATGCTCGCCGCGATCGCCGAGCACGTCGATCAGCAGGCCCGAACAGCCGTCGATCACCTCGGTGTGGCGGGCGAAATCCGGCGTCGCATTGACCATGCCGAACACCTTGACCACCTGCTTCAGCCGCGAGAAGCCGCCGAGGGCCTCTTGCATCACGGCCAGCAGGTACAGCCCGACGTCGCGCGCGTAGGCCTGGGCTTCGGCGACCGACACCTCGGCCCCGACTTTCGGCACCGGCCCAGAGCCAGGGCGCGCAGGCGCCCCTTTGCCAGACAGGTAGAGCATCGAGCCGGCGATGACGAAGGGCTTGAACCGGCCTCGTGGCGCGGTGAGGGTGGGCAGGCTGAGACCCAGGGCCTGGAGGCGTTGTGCCACGTGTTGATCCATCGGCAACCTTTGGGGTAACGGGCGCGAAGCCCTGTCACGGTGATGTTAGGGGCTGACAGGACGCAGCACTCGTTCGCGCATCAACCCCGTCAGTTGAGCGGCGCTGCCCGCCGCCAGCGTGAGCCCGAGGGCTCCGTGGCCAGTGTTGAGCCAGAGGTTCGGACAGCGCGTCACACCCATCAGCGGTCGCCCGCTGGGTGTGGCCGGACGCAGGCCGGCCCAGGGCTCGGCCTGTTCCACGTCGCAGGCGCCAGGGAAGCGGGCTTGCACGGCCTCACGCAAGGCGTCGATGCGGTCCGGTGCCAAGACCAGGTCCGCGCCGACCAGGTCGGCAAAGCCGGCCACGCGCAAGCGATTGCCCAGCCGCGCGAACACCAGCTTGCGGGCCTGGTCGGTCACGCTGACGCGCGGCGCCGCCTCATCCTGCACGATCGGCAGCGTCAGGCTGTAGCCCTTGATCGGCTCGACCGGCAGCCGCATGCCCAGCGGGCGCAGCAGGCCGGGCGTCGCAGCACCGGTTGCCACCACGAAGTGGTCGGCTTCGATGCACTCGCCCGACATCAGACGCAGGCGGCGCAGTCGCGCGCCTTGGCGATCGAAGCCACAGGCACGCTCACCCAGCAGCAGCGTGGCGCCACTGGCCTGCGCAAGGGCTTGCGCCAGCCGCGCGGGGTCGACGACTTCGTCGCTGTCGGTCCAGACGCCAAAAGCAGCCGGCGGCTCCGTGCTGGCCGCCAGCGCCGGCTCGATCGCCACGCATTCGTCGGCACTCACCAGGCGCTGCCGGCACCCCAGGGCCTGCTGCCAATCCAGCTGGCGCTGCACGGCGGCGCGCGCGCCGGCATGCCGATAAAGCACCAGCTTGCCGGGCCGGGCGTGGCCCACCGCCGCGGCGGCGCCGGGCAGCTCGTTCAGCCAGGCGTGCAGCGTGTCGCGGCTGAGGAAGGACAAGGCCAGCAAGGCCTCGGTGGTGCGCTGGACTTGCGAAGCCCGGCAGGCCAGCAGAAAGGAAGCCAGCCAGCGCCAATGCGCCCACTCGGCACGGGGCCGCCAGCGCAGCGGGCTGCTCGCCGACAACAGCCAACCCGGCATGGCACGCAGCGCCGCCGGCGTGGCCAAAGGTTCGACATAGCTGTAGCTCAGCTGCGCACCGTTGGCCAGGCTGGCGCCTTGGCCTGGTGCGTGCAGCGCGTCGACCAACGTCACCTGCCAGCCGGCGCGCGCCAAGGCATAGGCGGTCGCGCAACCGACGATGCCGGCGCCGACGATGCAGACGTGGCGGCGCGCCATCAGGCCGTCAGCCGCCGCTGGCCGAGCGACCACGCCACGGCCCGGTGCGCCAACGCAGCGGTTGCATCGATCAGCGGCAGTGGCACGTTGGCCGCGTCGAGCACCAGCGGAATCTCGGTGCAGCCCAACACCAAGGCGCTGGCGCCCCGTTGCTTCAAGGCCAGCGCGGCGGCGAGCAGCCGATCCGCGCCGCCCGACAGATCACCTGCCTTGACCGCCGCAATGCCGGGCATGACCCACTCCAGCATCTCGCGCGCGGTCGGCAGCAGCCACTGCACCGCCGGCGCGCCCTGCATCTGGCGATTGAGGTAGAGCCCCGAAGCCAGTGCAGCGTCAGTGGCCAGCAGGCCGATGCGGGCAGACGGGCCGGCCAGCGCCACCGCGTCGTGCAATGCAGCGTCGACCAGGTGCAGCATCGGCAGCTCGAGCGAGCGCTGCAGCTCGTCGAACCAGAGGTGCGCGGTGTTGCACGGCATCACGATCAGCTGCGCACCTGCACCGGCCAGGCGCCGCCCGCTGGCCACCAGCGCGGCCAACGGTGACTCGCCTTCGCCGCGGAAAGCCTCGTTGCGATCGGGCACTTGGGGAATCGAGCTGACGACCACCGGCACGTGCTCCTGGTCGGTGGCTGCGGGCGTGGCCAGCAGCATCTTGCGCATGAAGTCGATCGTGGCCAGCGGGCCCATACCGCCCAGGATGCCGACCACGCCCGCCGCGGCACTGTTGTCGATCACAGCAGGGCTCAGGTCGCCGGCTTGTCGGACAGGGCCTTCAGGTTGTCCCGCAGCTGCGGGCTCATCGGCGCATTCAGGTTGATGCCCTTGGGCGGAATCGGCGACAGAAACCACTTCTTGTACAGCGCCTCGAATTCGCCGCTGCGGATCAACGCGGCCAGCGTGTCGTCGACCAGTTTCTTGAAGGCGGGGTCGTCCTTGCGCAGCATGATGGCGTAGGGCTCGACCTGAATCGCCTCGCCGACCACCGTCAACTCGGCCGGGTTGAGCGAGCTGGCGCGCAGGCCGTAGAGCAGGATGTCGTCCATCCCGAAGGCATCGGCCCGCCCTTGCTGCACGAGCAACACGGACTCGGCGTGGTCCTTGGCCGCCAGCAGCTCGAAACCGAGCTTGCGCTCGAGGTTGACCCGGCGCAGCACCTGCAAGTTGGTGGTGCCGGTGGTCGAGACCACCTTCTTGCCGGCCAGGTCGGCCAGCGACTGGACCGGTGAGTTCGCCTTCACCAGCAGGCGCGTGCCGGTGTAGAAGTAGTTCGTCGCGAACGCCACCTGCTTGGCACGCTCGCTGTTGTTGGTGGTCGAGCCGCACTCGATGTCGATCGTGCCGTTCTGCAGCAGCGGGATGCGGTTCTGCGAGGACACGGCATGCGCCTCGACCTGCAGGTCGGCGCGGCCGGTGGCCTTCTTCACCTGCTCGACCACCTTGGCGCAGATCTCCCAGCCGAAGCCAGTGGGCTGCGCGTCACCGCCCAGGTAGGAAAACGGGATCGACGACTCGCGGTAGGCCACGGTCATGTGGCCTTGCGCCTTGATCTTGTCCAGCGTGGTGGCTTCCTGGGTCCAGACGGGGGCCGGTGCACCCGCCAGCAGGCCCAGCGCGAGCAGGGCCGGGGCAGCAACAAAGATCGAGCGATGCATCGTGAAGTCCTTTCGGGTGGCCGCGGGCTGCGGCGAGGCGACAGGACAAATGCTAGTCACGGCGTCGGCGGGCATTCATTGCGTCTTGAGCGAAGACCATAAGGTCTGCTGATGGCACCCCCGCCGGCCGTCGGGGCAGCCACGATCGTGCCGTGTCGCTAGTTGCTGCGCCGTACGCTGCGCAGGACGTTCAGCAACAGCACCGCACTCAGGCCTCCGACAGCCAGCGGCTGATCGGCCACCAGATCGGCCACTTGGCGAAAGACCTCGGGCGTGGCTTGCTGCAGGTAGGCTGCCAACTCCATCACCTGGTCGGCGCTGATGCGCGCGGCATCGTCCAGCGTCACCTGCAACCGGGCCCAGCCATGGCGCTGACGCACGGCGGCAAAGACGCCGCCGGCCACGGCCACCAGACCGAGCGCGCCCATCGGACGCATCAAGCACTCGATCAGCTGCACGCGAAAATCGGCCGGCGCCTCGCGGAAGACACCAGCCACATAGAGCGGTACCAGCACGGCACCGCCCTCGCCGCCGGAAGCGGAGGATTGCAGGGCTTCGTTCATGGTCGCTCGATCCTGCAAGCGTCGCGTTGGCCAGGCGTGAAGCCAAGGTAAAAAACGGTGACTTGCGGCGACGAAGTCCGGCATGCCCTGACCGCGGCAATCGTCATGCCCATGCCACTGAGCCTGGGAGCTAGTCGTCCAGTGTTTTCGGCCAGCTGGCCTTCAGCAGCCGCGACAACGCACGGTCGGCCAACAGCTTGCCGCCAGTCTGGCAACGGGCGCAGTAGTTGGTCTCGTTGCTGGCGTAGACGATGCGCTGCACCGGCGCGCTGCAGACCGGGCAAGGCTGGCCAAAGCGGCCGTGGACCGCCATCTCGGGCCGAAACGCCGTCACGCTTTTTGGCCAGCCACCGCTGCGCGCGGCCTCGGCGCGCAGCCGCTCGGTCCACTCGGCCAACACCTCGCGTGTGGCCTCGAACAAGCGCACGCGCTCGTCGGCGCTGAGCGAGGTGGTCAGCGTCACCGGCGACAAACGCGCGCGGTGCAGGATCTCGTCGGAGTAGCTGTTGCCGATGCCGCTGAAGGCTTGCGGCGCGGTCAAGGCGCGCTTGAGCGTGTGCTTGCCGGCGAGCAGTCGCGCATCAAACTCGGCTTGGCTGGCCTGCATCACTTCCAGACCGCCGGGGTCCATCGCGGCCAACGCCTCGCGACCGGCCACCAGATGCAGCGACGCGCGGCGCTGTGTACCGGCTTCGGTGAAGACCAGTGTGCCGGCGTCGAACTCGAAGAAGGCCTGCGCACCCTTGGCCGGCGGCTTGGCACCGGCCGCGTACCAATGCAGGCGTCCGGCGATCATCAGGTGCAGCACCAGGAACCAGTCCTTTGCCGCGTCGCCGGGCACGTCGCCCTGCAGCGCGATGACGACCCGCTTGCCCAGCCGCTCCACGCCGTGCACCGATCGACCTTCAGCCGCGTTGATGGGCGGCACCGCGGTGCGCAGCAGGAAGGGGTTGACGATGCGGATGCGCCGCAACACCGATCCCCCTAGCTTCGCGGCCAGGCTCTCGGCGTAGACAGAAACGTCAGGGAGTTCAGGCACGGTGCTGGCATCATCGCAGCCTTTCGCGAGCACACAGCAGGACGAGGGACATGACAAAGACCACTCACACGAGCGCGCAGCGCCTGGCATTCGCCGCGGTCGCGCTGGCCGCCGCCCTCAGCCTGACTGGCTGCGGCAAGAGCAAGACCGACCTCGGCGAGGGCGGCGCGATCGTCAGCGGCTCGGCCGGCCCGAATGGCGCGCACAACGCGGCGCACGAGCTGCAGCGTTGCGACGCGCCGGTGGCCACGCTGGCCCTGGTCGAGAACCCGAACGGCTACACCTATTCCAGCAGCTACCACCTGCCGTCAACGCCGCTGCCACTGGTACGGTTGTTGGCCCAGCAGAGCAACTGCTTTCGCGTCGTCGACCGCGCCGCCGGCCTGCGCGGCACGATCCAGGAGCAGGAGCTGAAGGACGCCGGCGTGCTGCGCAAGCAAGGCAGCACGGTCGAGAAGGGCAAGGGCTATGAAGCCCAGTACACGCTGACGCCCGCCCTGACCTTCTCGGAAAAGGACGCTGGACGCGAGATCGGCGGCATCCTCAGCATGATCCCGGTGCTGAACAAGCTCGTCGGCGTGGCCGAGCAGGTCAAGCTGAAGGACGCGCAAGTGACCTTGCTGTTGACCGACAACGAGACCACCGAGCAGGTGGCCGCCTCGACTGGCTCGGTGCGCGTGACCGACCTGGGCATGGGCGGCCTGATTCTGGGCAAGCTGGGCGGCGCCGCCGGTGCCGGCTGGAGCAACAGCAACGAAGGCAAGGTGATCGCCGCCGCCTTCCTGGACGCACACAACCAGCTGGTGGCCTCGGTGCGCGAGCTGCAAGCCAAGGACCTGCCGCCGCCGGTGCCGACGAAGGGCAAGAAGACGGCAGGCGGCTGAAGCCGAGGTGCGGTGAGGCGGCGGACATGCCGCCCGCCACCGCTGTCGTCGGTTCTATTCCTGGCAGGTCATCGGCAAGGCCGATTCCTGCTCGTCATGCTGGTTGAGCAGTTGGCCCGACAGCGCGTCGAACCAGTACTGCATCCGGCTCGGATGCTGGCAGTAAGTTCCGACCACTTCGACTCGCCAAGTCAGCGTGGGAGCCGGCGCAACGAGGGTCCACGCGGCCACGGTCAGCTCCGCGCTGGTCGTCGCCTCACGCCCTTTCTTTCGAAACGATTCCAGCGCCTGGGACAGAGCCTCATCGCGTCGCATTCGCGGGGTGACGGTCGGCAGGTCCAGCGGCGCGGTGAGCATGCGGGTCACATTGGTCAGCGTGCCGTCCGGCATCAGGTGGACGATGATGTCGCCACCTGCTACAGGCACCCCCTGGTAGGCGCGGTCGAAACGGATGTGGAACTGACCCACCTGGTCGGGCTTCAGCGGTTCGGTCCGGCGCACGATGAAGGTGTCGCGCGGCGCGGCCTGGGCTTGCAGCGCGGCCGGTTGACCCGGCTGCAGCAACGCCTGCGCTCGAGCGATGGCCACGTCGGATGTCGTCGATGCGGCGCCCGAACAGGCCTGGACAACGACCGCACAGGCCAAGGAGAAAACCGCCGACGCGGTGCGCGACAAGGTCATGGTGAGTCTCCCAGCGAGGTGATTGCCAGCTGTTCGAGGAAGGTGCGCAGCGCGCGTTCGCTGAAGCGGTCGGCCGGGATCAGCGGCCCATCGCTGAACTCGATCAGCCGGCTGTTCATGTACGCGGTGTTGAGGCCCATCAGCTGGTCCATCACGTCGCCCTTGGCGGAGCCGCTGCTCTTGAGCACCACCATTTCGTGGTGGCCGTTGAAGACGTAGATCGGCTGGCCCGCGTACAGGCAGAAGTCGACCGCAGGGCTGTTCGGGTCGTGACCCTGGGCGGACAAACCAGCCTGACGCATCGATTTTGCGATCACGTCCGACTGCCAGACGCAGCGCGCGCCCAGGCCGGCGTCTTCCTGCGACAGACCCTCGAGCTCGTAGGCACGCGCGCGTCGGCCGCAGTTGCGTCGCGCACCCGGGTCGGCGGAAATGTCCACCTTCGGCGCGGCCGGATGCTCCATGTCGACCAGATCGCCCAATGCCGTCGAGCCGCCGCCGACACCATCACTGCAGACCTGCCCGACCCACGCGTGCCGCTCGTGAAACAGCCTGAGCTCGCACGAACTGCGTGGGTCAGCCCAGAGCAGGCGGGAAGTGCTGAAGGTCGCCCACTTGGCCCCGTCGAAGTATTCGTCCGATTCGGCGATCGCGAGCTTGCCCAGGTAGGTGTCCGACGGCATCTTGATCGGCGCGCCGGTGGGCAGGTTCTTGGTCACGCGGCAGGCTTCGACGCTGAAGGCGATACCCTTCTTCAAGCCCTCGACATTGCCGCTGCCGACTGTATGAAGATGGATGGGCTTGGGGCTGTTCGGGGCGTCGGCGGCGCCTGCGGTGCTGGCGATCAACGCTAGTGTCGCCAGCGCGAATCTGCTCAAAAGGTACGGCGTTTTCATCGGCAAGACTCGGGTTGGAGACGCTCAGCGCGGCGCGCCGAAGTCGGCCGTCACCCAACGCGCCAGCCGACCCACCGTGCACAAGCTGGTCACCTTCATCCAGGGGATGGCGGGCAGCCGATAATCCGGCTCTACATGGCCTGCACCCCGGGCCACCCCTTCTCCCCGCCGCCCGGCCTGCACGCCGCGGCGCTGCGCTTGACCTGCCATGGCCTCCGACCTCACGCCCCATGTGCGCCGCCGGCGCACCTTCGCGATCATCTCCCACCCCGATGCGGGCAAGACCACGCTGACGGAAAAGCTGCTGCTGTTCTCGGGCGCGATCCAGATCGCCGGCTCGGTGAAGGCGCGCAAGGCCAGCCGCCATGCAACGTCCGACTGGATGGAGATCGAAAAGCAGCGCGGCATCTCGGTCGCCTCGTCGGTCATGCAGATGGAGTACCGCGACTGCACGATCAACCTGCTCGACACCCCGGGCCACCAGGACTTCTCGGAAGACACCTACCGCGTGCTGACCGCCGTCGATGCGGCGCTGATGGTGATCGACGCGGCGAACGGCGTGGAGCCGCAGACGCGACGGCTGCTGCAGGTCTGCCGCGCCCGCAACACACCCATCCTGACCTTCGTCAACAAGATGGACCGCGAGGTGCAGGAGCCGCTCGCGCTGATGGACGAGATCGAGCGTGAGCTGGGCATGACCGTCGTGCCCTTCACCTGGCCGGTCGGCATGGGCAAGTTCTTCGGTGGCGTGCTCGACCTGCGCAAGAACCAGATGCGCGTCTTCACGCCGGGCGAAGACCGCATCGCCGGCACCGAGGAAATCGTCGACGGCATCACGAACCCTGCACTGAACGACCGCTTCGGTGCCGCCTACGAGCAGGCCGCCGGCGAGATCGAACTGGTGCGCGACGCCGCGCCGGCGTTCGACGAAACCGAGTTCCTGGCCGGCCGCCAGACACCGATGTTCTTCGGTTCGGCGGTCAACAACTTCGGCGTGCAGGAAGTGCTCGACGCGCTGGTCAATCTGGCGCCCTCGCCCAGCACCCGCACCGCGATCCAGCGCACGGTGGAGCCCGACGAGCCGAAGTTCAGCGGCGTGGTCTTCAAGATCCAGGCCAACATGGACCCGGCCCACCGCGACCGCATCGCCTTCGTTCGCGTGGCCTCGGGCAAGTTCGAGCGCGGCATGCGCATGAAGGTGGTGCGCTCAGGCAAGGAGCTGCGGCCCAACACCGTGGTCACCTTCATGAGCCAGAAGCGCGAGCTGCTCGACGAAGCGTTCGCCGGCGACATCATCGGCATCCCGAACCACGGCGTGCTGCAACTCGGCGACACGCTGACCGAAGGCGAAGCGCTGCAATTCACCGGTCTGCCGTTTTTTGCGCCGGAACTCTTCCGCTCGGTCGAAGTGGCCGACCCGCTGAAGACCAAGCAGCTGCGCGCCGGCCTGACCCAGCTCGGCGAAGAAGGCGCGATCCAGGTCTTCCGCCCGATCCTCGGCACCGTGCTGCTGCTGGGCGCGGTGGGTCAACTGCAGTTCGAAGTCGTCGCGCACCGGCTGGAGCACGAATACGGCGTCAAGGCCCGCGTGACTCCAGCCCGCTACAACGTCGCCCGCTGGGTGACCTGCGACGCGGCCGATGGCGGCGATCAGGAACTCAAGCGCTTCATCGACGGCAACAGCCACCGCATCGCCTACGACGCGGTCAACGCGCCAACCTTGCTACTGGAATACGCCGCTGAGCTGCGCGCGATCGAAGGCAACTGGCCGAAGATCAAGTTCCACGCGCTGCGGGAGCACGCGGGGTTGGTGTTTCAGAAGCGGTTGGAGGGGTGATCGGGAGCGACGCGTCGCCCTTTGTCAAGGCGTCATTTGAGGATCTGGAACAGGTTGTTACGGCTGTCCGTCCACAACGCCAGGCCGGGGATGGAGGTAATAGGTTCGCGCCGCTTCATGGCCTGCGGATCACTCAGGAACTGTCGGTCATTGGTCACCAGGACCCAAGACGAGGCCGTCTCAGGAAGCTTCTTTTCTCGGTAGTGCAGCAGCACGGCTTGCATGCCGGCATTTTCAGCAAGGCCGGCCACGACCGGTGGCAAGTCGAGAAAGAGGTTGGAAACATGGAAGGCGATGATGCCGTTCGGCTTCATGTGCGCGCGGTAGACGTCCATAGCCTCCTTCGTCAGCAGGTGCACCGGGATTGAATCGCCTGAGAACGCATCGATGACCAGAACGTCGAACTGACCCGGTTCGCCCCTCGCCAGTTCCGCCTGCATTTGGAGGCGCGCATCGCCGAGCACCAGTTCAATCTGCGCTGGCGAGTCCTTCAGGAACGTGAAGTCGCGCTGCGCGATCTCGATGCTCTGTGGATTGATCTCGTAGAAGCGGAAGACGTCCTTGTCCTTGCCGTACGCGGCCATGGTGCCGGCACCCAGGCCGATCACACCGACGCGTGCCGGTCGGCCGGCAAAGTGGTGGATGGCCGGTGCGACGCCGCTGGACGCGCCGTAGTAGGACGTCGGCGTGGTGCGATAGGCCGGCGCCGTGAACTGCATGCCGTGCATGATCCGGCCGTTGTGCAGGGTGCGCATCGCCTCGCCCTCACTCTTGCGTTCCATCACGTGCGATGCAGCGTAGAAGTTCCTCATGCGCACTGAGGTGTCTGCGGTTTCGCGATAGATCGTCACACCGGCCATGAACACGGTGGCGACGGTGCTGGCAAGGGCCAGCGCGAGGACGACGTGCGCCGCCTTGTTGGCGGTGAGGTAATGACGCCACAGCACCAGCATGAGCACGGCCGTGATGACGAGCGTGATCGGGAACTCGAACATGCTGTCGAGCACATGGGGCGCGACCACGCCGATCACCATGCCCCCCAGGGCCCCGCCCAGACTTAAGGTCAGATAGAACTGGGTGAGGTATGCCGCCGCCGGTTTGCGCAGGCTGAGTTCACCGTGGAAGAACATGCAGCAGCAGAAGGTGCCAACCGCATAGGTCGCAACGGTCACCGGGATATCGATGTCGGCCAGGACGACGTTCATGAACCACGCCATTGCCGCGAGCGACAGAATCATCGGTGCCGCGAAGATGGGGCGCCGGTACCAGCCGCGCCCTTCGAAGCAGAGCACGAAGGTCAGCAAGTACAGCGACAGCGGCAACAGCCACAACATCGGCACGGCCGCAATGTTTTGCGTGATGTGACCGGTCACGGACATCAACATCATCGAGCCCATGGCGGAAAGAACCAGCCACCAGGCGTAGTCTTTCCCCGTCGGCGGTGTCGCCCTCTCGGTGGGCTCCGTGGCCACGGCAGTGGCTGCCGCCACGCGAGGCGGCGCATGGCGGGCCGCCCACGCGCACAGGGCGCAGATCACTGCGAAGGCCCCGAAGCCGACGCTCCAGGCATTCGACTGCTGCAGGCTGCCCGCAAAGGGTTCGATGACGAACGGGTAGGCCAGCAGCGCGACCAGCGACGCCAGGTTGGACAGGGCGAACAACCGATAGACCGAGCTGCCCGGGAACAGGCGCGTGTACCAGGATTGCAGCAGGGGCCCGGTCGTCGCGAGACAGAAGTAGGGCAGTCCGACGGTCACCAAAAGCAGGAGCAGGAGTTGGCCGATCGGCGCTTGCGTTGGATCAGGCTTCAGCCACTCGCCCGGGATGACGGGCAGCATCGCAGTGGCGGCACACAGCAAGGCGATGTGCACCACAGCGTGCGAACGAGGCGCGAGGCGGCGCGTCGCCAGGTCGGAGTAGGCATAGCCTGCCAGCAGGACCAATTGGAAGAACATCAGGCAGGTGGTCCACACGGCGGACGTACCGCCGAACCACGGCATGATCTGCTTGGCGATGATCGGCTGCACCAGGAACAGCAGGAAGGCCGACAGGAAGATGCACGTGATGAAGAGATAGCGCGTGGCGGTGCCAGCATCGGAAGCCGCGGGCCTGGCGGCTCCGATCGGCATGGCAGTCTGATTCATCGGAAAACCTATCGGTGCGCTGATCGGGTGCGCTCTCAGCTGACGTTCGTCGTCCGGACGCCGCTCATGGCTGGTGTTCAGGTTGCCAGGGCGAGCAGCACCCCGGGGCGAAGTTGCAATTGGCTGGCCAGGCCGGCGCGCAGCTCCAGTGTGTAACGAGCCTGCCGGCATCCCGCAGCGCGCCAGGGTCGCAGTCGTTCGACGACCTTGGATACGTTGCCATCGGAACGCAGGAACACCACGTCGATCGGATAGCGCATCCCGATCGTATGGACCGAATTGCACGGTGCAATCCAGAGTCCGCAAGGGTCTTCGAGCACCGGGGTGGCCAGCAAGCCGATGGCGCGAGACCACCAACTGGCCGCCGTCCGGATGCGCAGAGTGGTGCGCTCTCCGTCGACGTGCAGGTTCTGCAGTCCGGACGCGTTCACAGCCCGGACGCCAGGAACTTCATGACAATCGGGAAGCCGATCACCACGAACGTGCAAGGAAAGATGAACATGATCAGCGGGCCCAGCATCTTGACCGGCGCTTCCATCGCGAGCTTCTCGGCACGTTGGAACCGTTCGGTGCGCCGCTGGTCGCTCTGCGCCCGCAGAATCGGCGCGAGGCTCGACCCCATCAATTCGCCTTGCACCAGCGCACTCACGAGGCTCGAGACCGGCGCATAGTCCAGACGCTCGGCCAAGTCGCGCAGCGCTTCCAGTCGTGGTTTGCCCGCCCGCACGTCGCGAAGGACTCGGTTGATCTCCAGCATCAAGGGACTCGGCTTGCACTTGTCCACCGCCTTCTGCAAGGCGCCAGTGAGGTTCAAGCCCGACTCGATCGACAGCGTGACGATGTCCAGAAAGAAGGGCAGCGCCTTCAGAATCGCCAGATTGCGTGCCTTGGTGTGGTCGCGCAACCAGATGTCGGGGTACATGAAGCCCATGAGGCCTCCCAGCACGGCCCCCATCAAGCCGCCGCCGTCGCCCGACAAGGCGATGCCCGCGCCGAGGCCGACCAGCAGTCCAACCACCTTGCCGCCGAAGAACTGCTGCGGCGTCAGTGCGTACTCTTGCCCTGCCTTGCGCAACCGCGCAAACAGAGCCACCTCACGCTGACCTTGCAGTAGAAATCCGAACGTGTTCGCAAACACGTTGATGGCGGGCCAGAGCCAGCGAAAGCCCGGCGGTGGTTGATCCCGGTAGATGGTCTCGGCCTGGCCGAGCTCGAGAAACAGGCGACCAATGGCCACCGCCGCAATGGCCAATGCGAGGCCGCCCGCGGCCGCAACGATCCAGATGTAGCCGTCCATGATGTTCAGACGTCGATAGTGACGATCTTCTTGATGAAGAAGCCGCCGAGCGCCAGCATGACAAACACGCCGGCCATCACGCACCAGCCATACCAGGTGACGAAGAGCGGCATCATGGCGGCCGGGTCCATGGTGTAGAGAATCCCGGTCAGAAAGACCGGCAACAGGCCGACGATCAGCCCCTGCAGCTTGCCTTGCGAGGTCAGCGCCTTGATCTTGCCTTCCATCACCGCCTTGGCACGCAGCGTGCTCGCCAGGCGGTCGAGGATCTCTGACAGGTTGCCGCCCACCTCTTTGGCAATCGTCATCGCGGAGACGAACAAATCGATGTCCTCGAGCTTCAGGCGCTGGGCCATGCCGCGCAGCGAGTCCTCGAGGGACAGGCCCAGGCGTTGCTCGCGCAGCAGGATGGAGAACTCCTGCGAGATTGGCGCGGGGTTCTCCTTGACGACCATGTCCAGGGCCTGCTGCAGGCTGGCGCCGGCCCGCATCGAGCCGCCCATCATGGTCAGCGCGTCAGGCAGTTGCAGCACCAGCTTGGCTTGCCGGCGATTTCGCATCACCACCCACGCCACCCGCGGAAAGATCGCGCTGACGACGAGGCAGACCACCGCGAGGAACGGCGAGCCCGTGGCCACCCAGACGATGACCGGCAGCAGAAACAGCAGCGCGATGTTGAATTGGAACAGCGTGCGCGGATCGAGGAAGAGGAACATGTCCTCCAACGACACGCGGGCGTGCTCGGTGAAGGAGCTGCGCCATTTCTCGTAGCCTGCCCGCGTCGTCATGGCGACGGCCAGAACGGCGCCGAACACCATCAATGCGATCAACGCGACTTCGATGCTCACGCTCGCCGCTCCCGGCCTTCAGCCGCTGGCATGCCGTCGTGGAAGATGTTGAGGTCCAGAGGAATGCCGATTCGCGCCAGATCTTCGTAGAACTCCGGCACGAAGCCGCGACCCGTGAAATAGCCCTGGGTCTTGCCATTGGCACCGATACCGGACTGCACGAAGGCAAAGACCTCCTGCAGCTGAATCTTGCCGCTTTCAACGCCGGTCACCTCGACGATGTTGGTGACCTTCCGCGTGCCGCAGGCAAATCGTGTTTGCTGCACGATGATGTCGATGGCCGATGCCACCTGCTCGCGAATGGCGGTCACCGGCAGGTCCATGCCTGCCATCAGCACCATCACTTCCAGACGGGCCAGCATGTCCCGCGGCGTGTTGGCGTGCGCCGTGGTCAGCGAACCGTCGTGACCGGTGTTCATCGCCTGCAGCATGTCCAGCGCTTCACCGCCACGGCACTCACCGACGACCACGCGGTCGGGGCGCATCCGCAGCGAGTTCTTGACCAGCTCTCGGATCGAGATGTGCCCCTTGCCTTCGATGTTGGCCGGCCGCGCTTCGAGCGAAACGATGTTGCTGTGGTGCAGCTGCAGTTCCGCCGCATCCTCGATGGTGACGATACGTTCGCCGTCCGGAATGAAGTTGGACAGGATGTTCAGCAGCGTCGTCTTGCCGGAGCCCGTGCCGCCGGAGATCAGCATGTTCTTGCGCTGCTCGACGCAGACGCGCAAGAACTCGATCATGGCGGGACTGGCCGAGCCGAACTTGAGCAAGTCATCGGAGCCAAGCTTGCGCTTGGAGAACTTCCGGATGGTGATGGACGGGCCTTTCAGCGCCAGTGGAGGGATGACCGCGTTCACCCGCGAGCCGTCCTTCAAGCGCGCGTCGACCATCGGCGAGCTTTCGTCGATACGCCGACCGATCGGTGCCACGATGCGCTCGATGATGTTCTGCACCGCGCGATCGCTGGTGAAGACGGCGGGCCAGCGTTGCAGCTTGCCACTTCGCTCGACGAACACTTCGTCGTGCCGGTTGACCATGATTTCGGTGATGGACCCGTCGGCCAGCAGCGGCTCCAACGGTCCGAGGCCAATCGCCTCGTCGCGTACTTCGTCAAGCAGCTTTTCGCGGTCGATGTCGGCCGGCAGGTCCGGCAGACGCCCGATGAGATCGCGGATGAGCTTCTCGGTGAGCTCTCGCAACTCGGTGTCCGCCATCCGGTGCGTGTCGGTGCGACGCACGTCGAAGGCTTCGAGCAGCTTGTCATGCAGCACGCGGCGGAAGCGGTAGTGATCATCGCTGGCCTCGGTCGGCATGTCCTGCTCGGGAGCGGGTGCTGACGCAGGTTCCTGCATGCCGGGCGCTGGCGCCTCCGGTCGCTGGGCCACTTTGACAGGTTGCGGACGCTGGGCCTCCGGCGCCGGACGCGGACGCACCGGGGGGGCGCGGCCCGGTGCCGGCGCGGGTGCCTCGGCGTCATCGGGCGTGGCGCCGCCGGGGCGCTTCCACGCGACCTTGATCGAATGGGGCCCGATGCGGATCTCGTCGTCATCGCCAACGGGATGGGCCTGTTCGAGCTTGCGGTCGTTCACCAGCGTGCCGAAGGTCGAGTCGAGGTCTCGCACGAAGACCTTGTCGTTCGAGACGAAGATTTCAGCGTGACGGCGACTGACGCGCCAACCAGGCAGGTTCACCTCGCAGTCGGTGTCCTTGCCGATGACGCAACGGGGCGCGTAGATGTGCAACGGACTCTGTCCGCCACTGGCGCCGCCTGCGATTTGGATCGTCAACATGTGTCGTCCCCTGACTCAGCGACTGCCCCGCGATTCGCCCACAGCGGGCGGTTCGGTGGATGGCGCTGGCGTGTCATCGGGCTTGGGCTCCAACCGGCTGCGGGTGCGCGTGTCGGTCTCCGTGGCGATGGCCGCAGCCTTCTCCAGGGCAAGCTTGTTGAGCGCCGAATCGGGCGTTATCACGCGCGGCGTGGCGATCACGAACAGCTCGGTCTGCTCAGTCCGCGTTTCGCGGGCACCGAACAGCAGGCTCATGAAAGGAATGCGGCCCAGGCCGGGCAAGGCGTCGGAGGACTTGTCGAACTTCTGGCGCAGCAGGCCGGAGATCACCAGTGGGTCGCCGTGCTTGAGCGCGACCTGCGTCTCCGTACGGTTCGTGGTGAAGGCGACGAAGCCGCCGTTCGAGTTCCGGGTGTCAGGCTCGCTGACCTCGATCAAGATATGCGAGTCGATGTTGCCGTCCTTGTCGGCCACCGGCTTGAACTCGATCATGACGCCGTACTTCTTGTAGTCGACCGACACCGCGCCGAGGCCCGCGCTGACGGGAATCGGAATTTCACCGCCGGCCAGGAACTCCGACGCGCCGCCGCTGCGGCAGGACAGGCGCGGCTCCGCCAGCGTCCATGCATCACCATTCTGCTCGAGGAAGCTCAGAGCCGATGTGATTTGCGTGGCAAGGCCCAGGTAGGTCGCGATCGGGTGCGCGGTGTTCACCGGCGCGAAACCTTCGAACGGGCGATACGGCGTATTGCTGTAGCCGAGGGCGGTGGTGGCCAGCGTCGGGCCCGTGGCATTGCTTGCCCACTTGATGCCGAGCGCGTCCAGCGCGCGCTTCTTGACTTCGACCACGCGAAGATCGATCTGCACCATGCGATCGAGCTTCAGCGGATCGGCGTCCGAGGGCGCGTCCGGAACCAGGTTCAACACCTGCGGAAAGCTGGAGGCAAGGATTTTCAACCGGGCGGCGACTTCGCTGTTCGGATAGCGCCCTTCCATGACGACACGATCGCCGATCAGGCGCGCAGTGATGCCCGGCGTCTCGCTGAGCATCGCCTGCAGTTCTTCCAGAATGCGGGTCGCGCGTACGACCTCGATCTTCAGCTCATAGCTGATTTGACGTCCGTTGCGAAGCCACACGTGCATGATCGTCTGCCCGGCTGCTTCAGCCAGTAGCACGATCTCGCGATCGTCGACGACCGTCGCCTTGACCAACGAGCCATTGCCGATGGCGATACGGGCTACGCCCGGCAGGCCGATCGTGGTCACCTCACCAACGGCCATCGTCCGCTTCAGGCCGGACTCGACCACCACAGGAGGAACGGATCCCGTCCGCTTGGGCCGGGCGGGGACACTGGTCGCGGCAGCAGGCGCCGGCGTTTCGACGACGGTGCTGGTGGCGGATGGAGAGGCGCCAGCAGGCGCGTTTTGCGACTGCGAAGACACGGGCACCATGCTGGCGAGCGCAGCAAGGAGCCATGCTCCGCTTCGCAGCGGAGCAGCTACGTTGGAAACCAAGATTCTTCTCCCTCTAGGAATTCGTTCCGCGCGCCATCAGCGCGCAGCAGCAGCAACCGGATTGGCCGTCAACGCGCTGAGCTTGCTCAACTGCGTCTTGACGTCGGCGGGGCCACCACTGCCTCCGACGATGTACTCGACCAACGGGCCGCTGGGGCCACGTCCGGTCAACGCGGCAATCTGCGCCGCCGTCAGGGGCCTCGTTCCGTTCGGGTCTTCGTCTTCCGGATGGCGCAGCACCGCCGTCAGACGGCCGGAACCCTTGGCCACGATCACGCGATCCGCATCGAACGGCGAGACCTCCAGCGTGACAGTGGAGAAGGACCGTTCTTTACCGTCATCGTCTCTGCGCGTGAGTGTCTGGTCGGTGGCCAGCACAGAAACGTTGGAGAGCAACGGTGCGGTCACGTCGCCTTCGGTGGTGCCGCTGCCAGGCGCCGGTCGCGCCGTGTAGATCAAGTCGATGCGGTCGCCGGGGCGCAGCATGCCGGAAATGGAGTTGACCGTGTCTACCTCGAAGGTCAACGCCCGCCAGCCCTTTTTCAGCGTCGCCGAGAACGCCTGATTGCCATTGCCTTCGGAATGCATCGGCAGCAGCACGTCGCCGCGATGCAGCGGGATGGCGAGCCGCTGGTTGGCCAAGGCCTGGAACTGGTCCGGGCGAACGGCGTCCTGGTGCAGATACTGTTTCGGGACCGAGCGGATGGCCATCGCGTCCGTGGTGATCGGTTCGCCGCGGGCCATGTCCCGCTTGGCCACCACGACCTTCATCGTCTCGTTGCCGCGCCGTGCATCCTCCTCCAGCTGCGCCATGCGCCGCTGGATCAGCCGGTTACTCAGCGCAACGGCGCCGATGCCCAGGGCAACCGCTACGCCGAGCAGCACCCAGTTCTTGTTTACTTTCTGGAATGGAGAAGCCACGATCAATCAGGGAAGTGAGATGTAGTACGTGAGGTTCTGGAAGAACGCCTTGATCATGTCCACCAGGTACTGCGCCGCGGTCTTGCCGTCGAATTCGGCATAGAACATGGCCGCAGCCAGCAAGGTGCCGACGACGAGGTACTCGACCATCGCCTGGCCCGATGCACGCCGGCGGGCGACGAGGCGCACGCTCACGGCAGTGATCCGTTCGTCGGACCGGTCTGATTAATCACTATGTTCACGCGCCCCCCCGTTGGCATTTCTGAAATCGTCATCTCCACCGACTTGCTCGCCTTGTCGAAATAGCCCACCCAGGACTTGTTTCGAAGCGACTTGTCGTCGCCGGCTTCGCCGGTCACCTGATATCCCTGTCGAACCCACTCGCTGCGCCACCGGTCCACGTTGATGCGGAAACCCGCGGTGCTCGTCAGACTGCCCCAGAGACTGCGTCTGGGGCCATCGATGCTCTCCATGACCTGGGTCACTTGCGTGTCCGAGTACTGCTTCCATGCCTGCGGCGTGTAGTCGGACTTGATCTCCGCCGGCTTGGTGACGCTGAAGGTGCCGGTGCTGCCGCCCTGCTTGCCCTTGCGGATCTGCAGCGCCAAGTGATGCTCGTCGTCCAGCGTGCTGACGACTTCCGCCCCCGCAACGATGTAGGCGCGCACGCCGGCCCGATAGTCACGCGACCACTGCTGGCTGATGAATTCCTTCAGTTCCTGCGGACTCAATTCCGAGTCGAACTTGAGGATCCGCGATGGCAAGCCGTTGACCCATGCATCCTGTGCGACCCATTCGTACTTCGTGCGCGGAATCGTCGGCACCTCGGGCCAACCCTTCAGTGTCTGCGCCCCCGCATGCACGGGCGCCAGCATCATCAAGAAGACCGTGGCGCCTGTCTGCAGGCCACGTCTCAGCAACCCTGATCGGTCCATGATCCTTCCAGCCGGTCCCTGGGCACGGTGTCCGACTTCACGCAGCCGAGCTCGATGTCGTGACCATCGCCTTCGAATACCCAGAGGAACACGTTCATGGCGTCGCCGATGAGCGCAATGTCGTCGGAAAACAGCAGCTTCTTTGTCGTGCTGTCCGTGTGGCCATTGCCCGACGACGCCCATCGATCGCCGACAGCAGCCGTCGCAGCGGCAATGCGCAGCAACTCTGGCTTGCCGCTCGCCTGGTCCATCTTGTTGATCAGGCTGATTTCCACGTTCGCGACGTGCGCGCCGCGGGTCGTGTTTTCCAAGGTGGTGAGCTTGGCCGCCGAGTCCAGGCCAGGAGGTTTCCTCATGCTGCCTGCGGCCCACGTTAATTTGACGTCATCCAGCTTCTGCAGCAATGCGCCGAAGCTCGCATCGCGCCAGAGTGCCGGCAGGCCCTCTTCCTTCTTGAGCGGCACGGCCGAATCGTCGGACCTCAGCTTACCGTCCTTGTACTTGCCGTCGACGAAGAATCGGCGACGCATCTGGTCTTCGATCTTGGTTCCAGCCAGACGCGATTCCTCGGGCTCGATGGCGCGCTGGAACGCGGCGTACCGGCTGGCCTGGTTGGCAGCGCTTTGCAGATCGCCGTACTTGCCGGCATAGGCCACCGCCAGGAACAGCGGCACCAGGACCACCAAAGCCACCACAAACTCGGTCATGGACTGACCGGCTTGGCTGGAGCGACGAGGCAGATAGGGAGTTCTCATTTCACCTCCTTGGATTCGGTCTGTAGGGACTACTTCATTTCGAGGTTGACCGCGGACGCGGGAACCAGCGCCGGCTGCTTCACGAAGCTGTTGGCAGCATCGAGGCTGAAGCGCTCCGCCGCGATGGTCGTGCCGGACTCGACGAGAACCGGCGTCGACACCGGCGTGGCCGCGTCATAACCGCCTTCCGCCGCATCGCGCATGCGTTGCGCGACGGGGCTACGCGTGTGCGCCGACCCAGCAGCGATCACCACCGGACGACCTTTCATGCCTGCATACCAAGGCTGCTTGCGCCACAGGCACTGGTCCATCCCGCGCTTGTCGATCGACTTTGCAGGCGAAGGCGCACCGACGACCTTCATCATCAGGTCCTGCTGCCACACGCACTGCTGTCCGTTGATGGTCTCGGGCGGCAGCTCCTCGGCCAGCTTCAGCAGGCGGCCGGCGTCCGACTTATCGCGGGGACATGTGGCACGCTGCCCCGGCTCCAGAGGCGCTTCCCGGTCCACGTGAGGCGAGTTCGTCCGCTTGCCGTCCTCGCCAAGCACGCCGCTTGTGCCCTTCATGTACTCGGCGCAGCCGTTCATGATCGTCACGTCGAACCAGCGCTCAAGCATCGGCTTGCAGTCGGCAGACATGCGGATGAGCTGTCGCGTCACATAGTGTGCTTCGCGTTGACCATCGAAGAACGACTCTTCCCGGAAGTACTTCGTGTTCGCGGCCGCGGGCAACGGTGTGACGTTCCGCTCCGCGGTCTCCGCGTCTTCGTGCAGCACGAGCTGGCGGCAGCTCATCTGCGAGTTCTTGTTCTCGCCTTCCAGCTTCAGGCGGTCGCGCATCTCATGCAGCACGTGCAGGGACTCCGTCGCATTCGCTGCGACGGCCGCTCCTTGCGCGCACATGACCGACAAGGCCAGGCAAGCCACTCGCAGATCCGACACTTAGTGGGCCCCCGGGGTCAGCCCAAAGGTCAGGGCCGCGTCGGTCGGGCTCATGCCCAATGCCGTCAGATAGCCGATCTTTTCCGCCCTCGAAATGTCTGTCAGGCGCACTTGCCAATAAGGGCTGTACAGCGAGCCGTACTCCTTCGCGCTGTCATGGCGATAGAGGCTCGAGGCCGTCCAGTCGCCGATGGCGCTCGACGGGCGCTCGAAGAAGACCCGCGCCTTGCCGATGGACGACGTCTGCTCGCCGAGCAGCTTTTCCTGCATCTCGGGAGAGCCGGCGGGCGAGTCGGTCTTCACGCCCATGTTCATCGTCGAGGTCGTCAAGTTGGCGCCGCGATCACGCTTGACCGCCACGACATAGTCCACCCCCAGAGTGGCGCGGTGGGCCGCGTCGCGATCCTTGATGTCGTAGAACTTGGGCACGCCCGTCCACTCGCCATGCGTGTCGCCTTCCTTGCGGGCATTGCGTTGCGCGTCCCGACCGGGGCTCCAGGTGCTGCCCTTGCTGCCGCTGTCGTCAGCGTTCGAGCGTCCCCAGCCGATGGCCTCGTATTCCTTGCAAGGCAACGGCGGCTTGCCGCACAAGCCCCAGTGCCAGTACTCATAGGTGTCCTGCGACTCCCACTGGTCCAAGCCCTTCAGGTCGGTGCCACCGCGCTTGTCGAAGCCCATCACCGGCTCGGTCGGCGGCTCCATCCACCAGGCGCCCGGACGGTCGCGCCCCGTGAACTGGTCGCGGGACCGCATCAGGACGTCCTTCGCGTAGTTCCTGCGATCGTCGTCGCTCGTGTAGCGGCGGGTGAAGTCCACCCAGGCTTCGCCGTTCTTGATGAAGGTGAACCCCCTGACCAAAGGCCGGCCGTCGGCGGAGTGGCCACCATCGAGGTGGTCGCCGAATGCCACCTTGTTGGCCGCGGCGACATCGCCGGCAGCGCGATCCGCCAAGGGACTCAGCAAGGTGGTCAGGGCACCGTGCGAGAGCCCCATGGTGAACTTCAAGCCTTCCAGGTAGAGGGCCTGCGCATCGGCCGCATAGCCGACCGCCGTTTCCGAAATTTCAGCGAACTCTTCGACGAGCTTCAAGACACGGCTGAGGTACGGGCCGGCGTATGGGATCCAGCGTGCATACGGCTCGATGTTTTTCGCCGTGTACCTGATGTACTGCAGCCAGCCCTGCATGCCGACGGTCTGCACCAGGAACACTTCGTTGGCCATGATCGCGCGGTTGTTGTAAGCCATCAGGTTCAACGCGCGGGCTTCCATGGTCGCACCGGCCATCGCGGCTGCATCGGCGGCGTTGACGGTCTTCTGCTTGGCAGACGTGACCTGGCCAACGCTGAACACGCCATACATCACGGCGACGCTGGCGGCCATCGTGCCCAGCAGCCAGATCACCGCCTGGCCTTTGGAGCGCTTCTTGGTCTTCGTGGCGGAGCGCGCGACCCCGCCGACGAAGGCATGACCGACCTGGTTGTTCTTGCTCACAGTGTTCCCTTTCCTGCTGCTGTGTTCACGTCCACCGGCGTGTGAACGCCGGCGGCAGCTTCTCGATTCAGTTGACCTTGACCAACTCCACCCGACGGTTCTTCGCGCGACCCGCCTCGTTGCGGTTGTCCGCGATTGGCGACTCCGAGCCATGACCCGCCGAAGCCAGACGGGCGGCGTCGCCGCCTTCGGCGACGACAGCTTTCATGACGGCGGCAGCGCGTGCCTGAGACAGGCGCTTGTTGTCGGCCGCCTGACCGACGTTGTCCGTGTGTCCTTCGATCGACAGCTTGAGTTTCGGTTGCTGCTTCAACAGTTGGACGATCTCTTTGACGGCCGCGATGCCATCGTCCTTGAGCACGGCTTGGTTGGTGTCAAAGTTGATATAGAGCGTGGCAAATCCGGACTGACTGATCTCGTCCGCGAGTTGCGTCGCCTTCACGACTTGCTCCATCGCCTTCTGTTCGACGATGGTCAGGTCGATCTGGTTGACATGCGGAGGCATGCGCACCAGGACGCTCACCAGCGGCTTGCCGGGAGATCGAATCTCGAACACATGCCACAGATACCCCAGGTCATCACCCGGTGAGTTCAGCTGCTTGCCACCAAGGCTTTCAATGGCGGCCTTGTAGTTTCTGTAGACCTGGATCAGGCTGGGCTTCGGGCTGGTCTGGTGTCTATAGATGAGCTTGGTGGTCTTGCCCTCGAAGGTGACCGGCCCGCTGTAGACCGCCCCCTTCTGCTGGGCGATTTCGCGCTTCGGGTCCAGCGTGATGGACTCGAAGTCCATCACCTCTTTGCTGCGGATGGTGTAGCCAGGCATTCCGCTGAGCAGCGGATGATCCTCGTGCGCCCAGCCAACCATTGGCATGGCCAGCACCGCCAGCGTGCCAAGAATCGTGCGTCGCCCCAGAGAGTTCATCAGATAGCCGCGGGCACTACGCCCGACAAGGAGTGAAGATGGATCGCCGGCGCGATGCGTTGCCGAACGATTATTTGGTGCCGGCCGGCTCGGTGAAGTTTTCCATCCCGATCGATGCCTTCGCTTCGACAGTAGCCATGGTTCCCGAGGACACGGCAGACTTGTTCGCCTCGTTGGCCTTCGTGGCGTCGCCGCCCAGGGAAGCGGCCATGCCTGCAGTCTGGTGCCTGACAGTCTTGCCGAAGAGGTTGTAGACGCCGATGGCCGCGATCGCGATCAGCGCGACGATGATGATGTACTCCGTCATCCCTTGGCCGCGGCTGCGTACGCGAGCTGCTGTTGCTTGCTTCACGTTGATACCCCAAGCAGAAAGAAGAACAGGGGCGGCTTCGACAGCCACCCCAGTTGATTCGCCCCTTCCGGGACGAATGCCTTGCGGATTACTTGGTCTCCGGCTTCACCGCGGCTGCGTCGGTGAAGTTCTCGAGGCCCTTGACATTGGCGGCTTCCTTCACGGCGGCATCGCCGTCCTTGGTCGCCAGGTTGTTGGCTTCCTTGGCCTTGTCGGCCGAGCCACCCAGAGCCGCGGCCATGCCGGCAGTCTGGTTGCGCACCGTGGCGCCGAATAGGTTGTACACACCGATCGCTGCGACGGCGATCAAGGCGACGATGATGATGTACTCGGTCATGCCCTGACCGCGCACGCGGCGCTTGCTCTGAATCGGCATCATATGTTTCCTCACTAACACGTTGTTGACATGGGATGGAGCAGGGCCCAATCCCCATAGCTCACTCATTGAGCCATAGCGCTTGCGGCCCCACTTGCACCGCTTGCGAGTCGGCACGTTACGAGGGGTGCCAAGAACGCACATCCCCTAACCCTAGGATTAGTGCAACATGAAGTAAACACGTGGCCACCATGTAACGAATCAAGCTGTTAGGGCTTGATCGCTCCAGCGAAGCCTACGAGACTCGCGCGCCAATTAGTCAATAGAACGGCAGGGAGTGGTGTCGCAAGCGTTCGTGCACGCAGGTTCAGAAAGACGAGATGCATCTTTGCATCACCTCGTCGACTCGCATGCCTTCAGTGCTGCGGGCTTCTTCCTGGCCACCGCTGTCGCTGCCGCCATGGTGCTGGGATGGAGCGCCGCAGCTGTTGCGCCATGGTGGTGCACGGGCCTGGCCATCACCGGCCTCGTCTTTTCGGTCATCGCGCTGACGCGGCGATCAGAAGGCCTGGGCTGGCTCTGCGTTGCACTGTCGTGGATCGCCTGGCAACTCGCCGGCATGGGTTGGGTGGCCCTCGCGGTTCGTGATGGCGCCCATCAGATATGGTGGCAGTCGCTCGTGCTGGCCGTTCTGCTTGCCTTCCAGATTGTCCCGTTACTTATATGTTGGGGTCTGCTGGGCTGGGCCGGGCGCGTGGGTCCGAGGGCATGGGGTCGCTCGCCAGGCTGGTTGGCTTGGCGCTTCGGTCTGACGCTGGCATGCACTGAAACTTTGCGTCAGACGAGTTGGTGGGGCAGCGGCTACGCCGGTCTGTCCACCCTGGCTGTCGACGTGCCCGGCGCCCACGCCCTGATACCGGTCCTCGGCGGCGCGGGGTGGGCGCTGGTCCTGTGGGCTGCATGCACATGCCTGGCGCTCGCTGCGTGGCACGCCCTGTCCGGCGCCAGGCGGCTGCCCATGTGGTATCTGGGCGCGGCGGCTGCGATCTCGATCGTCGCGGGGTTCTGGCCTGCCAAGTCGTGGACCGCGGAGATGACCACCTCCGTCGCGGCGGTGGCGGTGCCGGCACCTGCGGCGCAGAACAAGCAATGGACCGTGCAAGACCGCGATCACGGGCTGGAACAACTCGAGCAGGCCATTGCCAGATCCCGCCGCGGCAGCGTCATCGTCACCTCCGAGAGTTTCTTCCTGCTGCCTCCGCCGCGCGAAACCTCCGGTCGCTGGGGTGATCTGGTTCGCCGGGCCCGCAAGGCTGGCCAGCATCTGCTCATCGGCATGCCATTTCCGGTCCGCGAAGACGATGGCATTCACTTGATCAACGCTGCAGTCCAGATCTCGCCGGACCGGTCATCGGTGTATGGCAAGGAACGGTTGGTGCCCGGTGGTGAATACCTGCCTTGGGCGCAGACCCTGGGGCCGGTCTACGCGCGGCTCTTCAACGACACCAGCGAGGGCCAACATCCCAGCCCGCCGGAGTATTCGCAGGTGCTGTTCGCCGACGGCAGCATCATCGGCGCGTCGATCTGCCACGAGCTCGCCTTTCCGTTGACGATGATCGAGCGCGCCGCGAACGCCAACTGGCTGGCCAATCTCTCCAGCGACTCGTGGATCGACAGCGATCTGTACCGAGGCCAGATGATCACGCTGGGCCGCCTGCGCGCGATGGAGACGGGCAAGCCCTTGCTGCGCGTCAGCCAGGCCGGGCCATCGATGCTCGTGTCGCCTTCGGGCGAGGTGACTTCTCTGCTGACGCATGACCATGCATCGGGCGAGGTCGCAATCACGCCCACGACCGGCATCACGCCCTATACAAGCTTCGGCCCCTTGCTTGCCTGGGCGCCGCTGGTGTTGCTTGCACTTTGCTGCGTCGCCAGCCTGTTCTGGCCTTCCCCACCCCCTTCGCTCGACACGCCATCATGACCCATCACCCATTGCGCCTGCGCGCGCGCGCCTATCGCCGCCTCTCGCACATGCGAGGCGTTTCTCTGATCGAGTTCGTGATCGTCTTTCCGCTGGCGACCTTGTTCGTGCTCGGGCTGATCCAGACCGGCATGGTCTACATGGCCAAGCTGACCTTGAACAACGCGACGTTCATGGCGGCCAGGCAAGGGTCATTGCATAACGCCAACCTGGACATCATTGAGAACGAGCTACTGCGCAACACGAGTCCGTTCTACCAGGACAGCACCGAGACGAACTTCGCCAAGCGTGTCGCCAAGGCGAAATTGGCCTACGAAAAGACATACCTCGACCTCGATCACTTGATGCTGGCGCGACCGAAGGTCGAGATCCTCAATCCTTCGCCTGAAGCCTTCACCGACTTTGGCCTCAAGGATTCGAAGGCAGGGGTGACCTACATCCCCAACGACAACCTGGAACATCGCTCATTGACGGTCGGCACCAAGTCGAACCTGAACATCCGCGACGCCAACCTGCTGAAGATCAGGGTCGTCTATCCGTACGAACTGAAAGTGCCGTTGATGGCGGGCGTCGTGACTCGTGTGATGTGCGGCGGCACGATCGGCGTCGAGGCCTACGGCAACGTGAGCTTCTGGCAAGCGCTCTTCGGCCCCGCTTCGCAGGAATGCCTGCGCTACTACAGCATGGGGTTCATCCCCATCGAGACCTTTGCCATCATCGAGATGCAATCTCGCGCCGAGAAGAAATCGTGATTTTTCTGGAGAAGAAATTGTTGAATGCAATGAAAGCCGCCATGCGCGTGGCGCCTGTGATTCTCGCTGCCACTCTGGCGGGGTGTGGAGGGGGCGGCAATGAGTCGGGCGATAAAGACAACCTGGTCGCCACGCCCAATGTGGTGATTGTCGAAGGCCTGCAGAACCAATGCGCCGTCGGCAAAGGGCCCGATATTCACGTTTACGGCGGCCAGCCACCGTACAAGCTGGCCATCTCGATCCCGGATGGGATCGTGACGGACAAGAAGGAGCTCCGCAACAGCGGTGATGCCTTCACGATTTACTTCATCAACGGCTTCTGCATGGAGAACTCACCGATCACCATCGAAGACGACATGGGTCGCTTGACTGAAGTGCTCGTCACCAACAAAGTCAAGCAATGAAGGCCCGCCTGCACATGACCGCCATGGCGGTCTGCTGCACGATGGGTTGGCTGTCGCCAGCGGCCGCGCTCGCTCAAAAGGCCGAGGGATTGAGCGTCTGCCGCACGGGAACGGTAGAGATGATCGTCGGCGGCGTGGCGGCTGCACCATCGAGTTGCAGCCCGCGCACGGGTGCCGCGCGCGCCAGTCCGGCTCTGGCTGAGGCAGGCGCTCAGCATCGCCCGGTCGTGAGCGTGCGGCTGGACGAAGGGGCCGACGACCGTCGACGCATCCTCGAAGCCGAGCTTCAGCGCGAACTGAGCCGATCCAATGATCTCGCCCGCCAATCGAATACCCCGGAAGGGGCTGCTGCGCTGACCCGCAGCCGTGCCGACGTCGCGGCGTTGCGCCAGGAACTGGCCCGCGTAGGCGTTTCGTCTCACTGATGCCTCGATGACTTTTGAGACGGCGCCTTCCGCGCCCACTCGGCAGCAGTTGCTGGCCGTCTACGCGGCTGCACCGTTCGCGCTGATGCTCATCCTGTTCGATCAGGCGTGGCAGCGCGGCCTGTGGCAGGAAACGCTGTCGACCAGTGCTGCGTCATGGCCTGTCTACGGCCTGGTGTTCGGCGTGCCCCACGTGCTCGCCAGCTTCTTCAGCTTCGGCGACAAGACACTGGCCCGAGCGTGCTGGCCCATCTTGCGGCCCGCGCTTTGGCGCGCAGCGCTCGGCACCGCGCTGGTGGTGCCGTTCATGGACACCCGATGGGGCCCTGCCATCGTGATTGCGACCACCATGGTCCACGTGGTGGGCCAACAGACGGGGTTGGCCGTCGGGCAGGCCAGGCTGTTCGGAGTTTGCGCGCCCGTGGTCATCATGGGCTGGCGGTGGACGCTGTCGCTGGCGGCCTGCGCGACCGCGGTAGCGATTGGCGGCGAGGCCCTGTCGCCGGCCACCGACGCGCCCGGACTCTGGCTCCAGGGAGCCGGCGTCCTGCTGGCGGCTTCGTTTCCGTTCGGCACATGGCTGGCCTGGCGTGGCCGCAGCAGGCAAGGGGACATCCGCGCGCTGCTGGCCATGCAAGGCACTGCAGCCATCGGCTGGGCGGCGGTGATCCTCGGCTATCCGCTCCTGGGCATCTGGCTCTTCCGCTGCGTGCACGACGTGACGGCCTTCATGGTGTATGGCGGTCTGGCCAACGCCCGCGAGCGGCTACAGCCTCGTCAGAATCTCTTTTTCAAGTGGACGCTGCCCGGCGTGCGGCAGCCGGGTTGGTGGCTGTGGCCCCTTGCCTCTGTGCTGATGCTCATCCTGGCGCTGGCCGGAACGCCCTACTACGTGCTGCTCTGGATCACCTGGGTGCACTACCTCGCCGAACATCGGCTCTGGCGCAACGGCTCGCCGCTGCGCCAGCACTTGAGCCTCAGGTAGACAAGCGCTCGGCGCCGTCCTTTACTGCAGCACCATCTCGACGCGACGGTTGCGGGCCCGCCCGGCGTCGTCCTCGTTCGCGGCCACGGGCACCAGGTTCGCGACCCCCTTGGCCAGGAGGCGCTTGCCGTCGATGCCATACGGCGCAGCACTCAATGCAGCCACAACCGCCTGCGCGCGCTGCTGGGACAACGACAGGTTCGCCTCGAGCGCGCCGACGTTGTCGGTGTGGCCGACGATGAAGACCTTCCAGGCAGGCTGAGCCTTCAATGCGGCCGCCAAGGCCTCGAGCTGAGGCTTGGACTCGGGCTTCAGTTCTGCCTTGCCGGTGTCGAACAACAAACCGCCAAGCGTCGCCCTCCCTTCGGCCTTGAGGCCGGTCTGCAGCGTCGTCGCGTCAGCCACGACGACCTGCCCGGTGGCCATGGCCTTCGGCTCGACGATCTCCAGGAAGACCGCCGCGATGTTCGTCTTGTCGTTCACCGCATCGGTGGCGTACATCACCACGTGGGTCGGCTGCCCACCACGAAGTGCCGAGCCGCTCCAGAACATGCCCCTGCTCGAACCTGTCGCCGACGTCACGTTGAACTTGCCACCGCCCTGGCCCGCAGGAATGAACGCCCCCGGCAGCCAGTGCAGGCCCTCGAAGGGCTGCAGGTGCCGGTTCCAGGCCCAGTAAAGCTTGTCGCAGCTGGATTCGCAGCTGAATTCCTTCTTGAATCCGGCGGCTGTGAAGGCCTGCTCGTGGTTGCGCCATACCTCCAACGGGCTCTTGCCCTTCGGCGCAAGGTAGACCAGGCGCGTGACCTGCCCCTCCAGTGGACGGACTTCGGCGAGCTTGTCGCTGCCGGCCAAGGCGGGGCCAGAGGGCAACTGGACTTGCGTCCAGGCCTCCTGGCGGTACCCCACCAGCCAGGCACCGTCAAAGCGACGAATCAGGGAGTGGTCCTTGCCTTCGGCAATGTCGGTGCCCCAGGGCACGTCGGCCGCCTGCGCGCAGGTGGCCGCGATCATCAACGGCAACACCGCGAGTCGTTTGCACAAAGTGTTCGATTTCATGTTGGTCCAGTCTCAAAAGACGTCATGGCATTTCGCCCAACGCAGCACCAAAGAGTGTCGATGACGTGAGGGTCCGGATACGACTCAAGACGTAACATTGCCGCTGCCTCGTGATCGACGCGACGCTTCCCCTGCGGCGCGACAATCATCCGTGATGGCCACTGCTTCTTCGCCCACCACGACAGCGCCCCGCTCGCGCCTGGCCCTGTACCTCGACCTCATCCGCTGGAACCGTCCCGCCGGTTGGTTGCTGCTGTTGTGGCCCTCGCTTGCCGCGCTGTGGATCGCGGCAGACGGCTTCCCGGGCTGGCATCTGGTGATCGTCTTCGTGCTCGGCACGATCCTGATGCGCAGCGCCGGCTGCTGTGTCAACGACGTGGCCGACCGCGAGTTCGACAAGTATGTGAAGCGCACCGCGAACCGGCCGGTGACCAGCGGCGCCTTGCCGGTAAAAGAAGCGCTGGGGCTGGGCGCGGTGCTTGCGCTGCTAGCCTTCGGACTGGTGCTGACGACCAACCCGCCGACCATCTTGCTGTCAGTCCTGGCGCTGGCGGTGGCCATCGCCTACCCGTATGCCAAGCGCTTCGTTTCGATGCCGCAGGCGGTGCTGGGCGTGGCGTTCAGTTTTGGCATTCCGATGGCGTTCGCGGCGGTGCAGGGCAGCCAGTTCTGGAACATCGCGGCCGTTGGCAACGCGGTGCCATGGCACGCATGGTGTCTGCTGGCGATCAACCTGTTCTGGGTGTTGGCCTACGACACCGAATACGCGATGGTTGACCGCGACGACGACCTGCGGATCGGCATCAAGACCTCGGCCATCACACTTGGTCGTTATGACGTGGCCGCGGTGATGGCGTTCTACGTGGTCTATCTCGTCAGCTGGGGCTGGGTCACGACACGCCTGGGCGTGCCGAAGCTGGTCTGGGCTGGCATCGCCGTCGGCGGCGCGCAGGCCGCGTGGCACTACACGCTGATACGCGAGCGCTCACGTGACGGCTGCTTCAAGGCTTTCCGGCTGAACCACTGGGTCGGCTTCGCGGTGTTCGCGGGCACGGCGGTAGCGCTGGCGCGCATCTGACCGCGCCGCGAGGCGCGATCCCGTCAGACGCGTTGCAGCGTCAGCCTGTGCAGGCGCCGATGTTGCGTCCTTCGTGCTTCATGTAGATCTTTGGCACGACGACGCCGCTGCCATTGCGATCGGCCAGGTTGGTCCCGACCATCGTCATCTCGTAGCGATCGCTGCTGTAGGTGGCTTGCACATCCACCGTTCCCGTGCCGTTGGGCTGCTGGCACTCGAAGCGGCCGCTCGCCTTGCCCCCTTCAGCCTTCACATCCAGTGCGCGGCAGCCGGACTGGGCCACCTGCGACACCATCTTCTGCAATGTCTGCTCAATGCTCTGGCCGGCATCGGCCGGGGTCAGGCATCCCTGGCTCGCCGGGAACGGCTTCCAATGCTGGCCGTCGGCCGAGATCGAGGACTGCCGGCTCCATTGGCCGGGCTTGGGATTCTCGGCGTGCGCCGCGGCGGCGAGCGTCAGCGCAGCAGTCAGCAAAGCGAGTCGTTTCGTGGTGTACATGCGAAGTTCTCCGGGTGTCGTAAACAGTGTTCAAACGCGCGTTGCGCACCTATGGTGCACAGGGCTGAGCCGCCGGAGGTGTCGACAGGTAACGGCAGAGCGCCAAGTCCACCGACTCAGGCACCAAACTCGTCGCCGAGTTCCTTGGCGCGTCGCGCGGCGGCGTGTAGCGCCTGCACGAACGCATCCATCACGCCGTACTCGTCCAGCGTCGTGATCGCAGCGTGGGTGGTGCCACCTTTGGAGGTCACGTTCTGCCGCAGCACCGCCGGCGATTCGCTGCTTTGCGCGGCCAGCGCCGCGGCGCCAGCGAACGTTCCGACGGCCAAGCGGCGCGCCTGGTCGGCGGTCAAACCTAACTCGTTACCCGCGCGCATCATCGCCTCGACGAAATAGAAGACATAGGCAGGGCCGGAGCCGGACAACGCGGTCACCGCGTCCAGCTGCTCTTCACGCTCGACCCACAGCAGCTCGCCTGTCGGAGCCAGCAATTGTTCGACGCCGGCGCGCTCGTCTGCGGTCACCGCATCGCTCGCATACAGACCCGACATGCCGCGGCCGATCAGCGCCGGCGTGTTGGGCATCGTGCGCACGACGTGGGTACTGCCAGTGGCCTCTGCGATCGCTGAGTTGCGAATGCCAGCCATCACCGACAGCTGCAGCGCACCTTTCACATACGCGGCACACGGCTGCGCGGCCTCTTTGAACAGCTGCGGCTTGACCGCCCACACCACCAACGTGGCGTTCGCCAACGCAGGGCTCGCCGCCACTTCGACCACCACGCCGAACTGTTGGCGCAGCTTCTCGGCCTGGGCCGCGAAGGGTTCGATCACATGGATCGCGGAAGGCGCGTGGCCCGACTGGATCAGCCCGCCGATCAACGCCGAAGCCATGTTGCCGCCGCCGATGAAAGCGATGGTCGCAGAGGTGAGGTTTGCCGTCATGGCCGGCAGTGTAGAGGTCCCGCGCCCTGTACACATGAGCAGATGCGGATGGGGTTATGCAAACAATGCATGCAGCTCCGAGACAAATTCAGCCCTCTCTTCACTAGAGTGCCGACCCATGCTGTGGCGGCTGACTCACGAGGTGAGCCACCGCTGTATTCACATCTTGGAGTCCACGAGAAATGTCCAGCCCGCTTTCCTTTGTCCACCCGACCGCCGACAGTCCCTGGGGCACCTACCTGTCGCAGGTTGACCGCGTCACGCCTTACCTGGGCCATCTGGCTCGCTGGGTCGACACGCTCAAGCGCCCGAAGCGCGCGCTGATCGTCGACATCCCCATCGAGCTGGACAACGGCACCGTCGCCCACTTCGAGGGCTACCGCGTGCAGCACAACATGTCGCGCGGCCCGGGCAAGGGCGGCGTGCGCTACCACCCCGACGTCACGCTCGAAGAAGTGATGGCGCTGTCGGCCTGGATGAGCATCAAGAACGCCGCAGTGAACCTGCCGTACGGCGGCGCCAAGGGCGGCATCCGCGTCGACCCGAAACTGCTGTCGAACAAGGAGCTGGAGCGCATGACGCGTCGCTACACCAGCGAGATCGGCATCATCATCGGCCCGCAGCAGGACATCCCGGCACCGGACGTGAACACCAACCCGCAGATCATGGCGTGGATGATGGATACGTACTCGATGAACGTCGGCGCCACCGCCACCGGCGTCGTGACCGGCAAGCCGATCCACCTCGGTGGCTCGCTCGGCCGCGTCAAGGCCACCGGCCGCGGCGTGTTCGTCACCGGCCGTGAAGCCGCCCGCCGCATCAACCTGGACCTGAACGGCGCCAAGGTCGCGATCCAGGGCTTCGGCAACGTCGGCTCGTCGGCCGCCGAGCTGTTCGCGCAAGCGGGCTCGAAGATCGTCGCGGCGCAAGACCACACCGGCTCGATCTACAACGGCAGCGGCTTCGACCTGGCCGAGCTGATCCCGCACGTGAAGGCCACCGGCGGTGTCGCCGGCTTCAAGGGCAGCGAGCCGATGGGCAACGAGGAGTTCTGGGACGTCAAGGTCGACATCCTGATCCCCGCCGCGCTCGAAGGCCAGATGACGGCCGACCGCGCCCGTCGCACCAGCGCCAAGCTGGTGCTCGAAGGCGCCAACGGCCCGACCGTGCCGGCCGCCGACGACATCCTGGCCGACCGCAACATCCTGGTCGTGCCGGACGTGATCTGCAACGCCGGTGGTGTGACCGTCAGTTACTTCGAGTGGGTGCAGGACTTCTCCAGCTTCTTCTGGACCGAAGACGAGATCAACCTGCGGTTGGACAAGATCATGGTCGGCGCCCTGAAGCGCATCTGGGACGTGGCCGACCAGCACCAGATCACCCTGCGCACCGCAACCTTCGCGGTCGCTTGCGAGCGCATCCTGGCCGCGCGCGAAGAGCGCGGTCTGTATCCGTGATGCACCCCTGAACTTGGGGGGTCAGCGCAGTCGCTGTCATCGGCGGCGCTAGACTTCGCGTTGCAGCCTTGCCGGGCCTGGACTCGTCCAGTGGCTCGGCCGGTGCGTCAAGCCGGGCCCGCGCCCGGCTTGCGTCTTTTTGAAGATCCTCCACGGATGGGAGTCCTGATGAAACTACGCCTGACATCGCTCGGCACCTTGCTGCTCGTGGCGAACGCCGCCTGGGCTGGAAACTCGCAACCCACGGTCGAACACTGCGATCGTGAAATGGGCAGCCTGGCAGTCTCGGAGGTGCAGGACTACATGCTCACGCGGCTGTCCTATTACAAGCTGGGCTCGCCGAGCACGATGCTGCGCATGATCGCGCAGGAGTCGGGCTGCTTCGCCGTCGTCGAACGCGGCGCGGCCATGCAAAACCTGCAACAGGAACGCTCGCTGGCAGCGGGCGGACAGTTGCAGCAGGGCTCGAACATCGGCGGCGGCCAGATGCAGGCGGCCGACTTCGTGATGACTCCTGCGGTGCAGTTCAGCGACGAATCCGGCGGTGTCGGCGGCTCCGTGAGCAACCTGCTCAGCCGGGCAGGCGGAGTGCTAGGCCAGCTCAGCAGCGTGGCGGGTGGCGTGAAATTCAAGGAAGCCGAAACCACGCTGCTCGTGGCCGACGTGCGCTCGGGCATCCAGGTGGCCAGCGCCGAAGGCAAGGCCACCAAGATGGATTTCAGTGTCGACGCCTGGGGCTGGGGCAATTTGGGCTGGGCATCGGCCGGCGGCTACACCAAGACGCCCGAAGGCAAGCTGATCGCGGCCAGCCTGTTGGACAACTTCAACAAGATCGTCCAGCAGATCCGCAGCAAGCCGCAGCTGATCCGCAACACCTCGCAGGCGTCGGTGCAGAACGCCTCGCAGTCGATTGCCGCGACCGGCAGCGGCTCGGTCGGCCAGCCTTCGCCCGCGGCGATGGCCGCGATCCAGCCGCAGCAAGCCGGCGGTGCACTGCCCGCCACGCTGATCGGCGCCTTCTCGGGCCAGTACAGCGGCGGCCAGCAGGGCGTGTTCTCGATCATGATCGGCAACGACGGCCGCATCACCGGCGTCGGTCAATCGTCCGCCGGTGCCAGCTTCACCGTCACCGGCATGGCCAATTCCAACGGTTCGCTGGTGATGGCCGGAAGCGGCCAGGCGGGCGCGTCGCAATTCACCGGCGTGATCGACCCGAACAGCGGCGCAGTCGTCGGCACCTGGCGCATGGGCACCGGCCGCAGCCAAGGCAACTTTAACGGCCGCAAGCAGTAAGCGCTGCGTTAGCGGAATCACTGGCCACCTTCGGGTGGCCTTTTTGTTTGCGGAACAATCGGCGCGCCGTTGCCTTGAAGGACTGACATGACGACACGCCGTTCCCTGCTCTTGTGGCTGCCGCTGGCCACCGCGCTGGCTGCCCCACTGTGCGCGCAGAGCGAGACCTGGCCCAGCAAGCCGGTGAGGATCGTCGTGCCGGCACCCGCCGGCAGTTCGCTGGACAACATCGCCCGCCTGCTCAGCGACCGCCTGGCCGAGCGCTGGGGACAGCCGGTGGTGGTCGACAACAAGCCCGGCGCCGGCGGCATGCTGGGCACCGACATCGCGGCCAAGGCCGCGCCGGACGGCCACACGATGGTGCTGTCGTTCAATGGCCCGATCGCCTTCGCGCCCTTTCTCTACAGCAAGGTCCCCTACGACGCGGCCAAGGACTTGGCGCCGGTCGTGATGACGACTTCGCAGCCCAATGTGCTGGCGGTCAATGCCGCCAAGGTGCCGGCCAAAACGGTCAAGGAATTCGTCGATTGGGCCAAGGCCGGCAACGGCGCGATGAACTACGCGTCGCTCGGCAACGGCAGCTCGGCTCACCTGACGATGGAGCTGTTCATGGCCGAGGCCGGGCTGAAGGGCACGCACATCCCGTACAACGGCTCGCCGCCGGCGGCGCTGGCGGTCGCGCAGGGTGATGTCGACGCCACCTTCATGGTCGCGCCGGCGCTGCTGCCGCACGTGAAGTCGGGCAAGGTGCGGCTGATCGCGCTCAGCAGCGCGCAGCCGGTCGAGTCGATGAAGGAGCTGCCGACGTTGGCCTCGGCGGGCTACAAGGCGGTCGAGTCGATGGCGTGGAACGGTCTGTTCGTGCCGGCCGCGACGCCGGCCCCAGTGATCGCGAAGATCAATGCCGATGTCAATGCGCTGTTGGCCGACAGCGCGGTGCGGACAGCGCTCGACAACCAGGGACTGACGCCGGTGGGCGGTAGCGCCGCCGATCTCAAACACCTGGTCGAGGCCGAGCAAAAGCGCTGGGCACCGATCATCACGAAGATCGGCGTCAAGCTCGATTGAGCCGCCTCGCTCGACGCTGACCCGGCCGGGATCTCTCAGGCTTTGACGAACAGCCGGTAGTCGGCGGTGTACGGCACCTTGGCCTGGTGGCCCAGTTCGTCGGCCGCGCAAGCCGCCGCGGGCGCGACACCACCCACCGTGCGAATGCGCTGGATGCTGGTGACACCCGCATAGCGGCCCGCTGGCCCGGCCGTCTGCGTGCTCAGCAGCAACCAGGGGATCGCACCGGCTTGCGGCGCGTCGGCCTTGGCCTTCACGCTGCCCTTGATGCGGCTGCCGTCGGTGGCTTCCCAGTGCGGGCCCGCGTAGTGCTTGCCGACTTGTTTACCCTGCGCATCGAGCAACTCGGCCTCGGGCGCTACGAAGGCCCATTCGTTGCCGGCGGCGCCTGCCTTGGCGCGGCACTCGTAGATCTGCACACCGCGAGCAGCCACGACCTCGAGCAGGCGTTCGCCGGCTGGGGCCTGCAAGGCATCGGGGATGGTGGGGGCGGGTGGTGTCGTGGTGCTGCAGGCGCTGATCAGGCCAGCGGTCGCGACAGCGGCCATCACAGTGGTCAGGTGAGCAGAGTGGGTCATCGGGAATCTCCGTCGGGGTGAATGAGGTCAGCCGGCCTGCGACTTCGGGCCAGCTTGTCGCCACCTACGGAGCGGGCGCGCGTTTGGACGCAGCGCCCGCCGAAGAACATGCTCAGTGCAGCCCTGCCAGCAGCGCCGCGTTGCCGCCAGCGGCCGCGGTGTTGATCGTCACTGTCTGCTCGGCGCAGAAGCGGTAGAGCTGACGCGCGCTGGTCGCTTCCTGCAGGGCCAGCAGCGGCACGATCGCGCCGTCTTGCGCCGCCAGTTGGCGGGCCAGGCGCGGCAGCCAGTCGGCGCTGGTCGCACAGACGCCCGCCACGCGGCGCTCGGCCACCAGCGCCGTGCCCAGCGTCTCTGCGCTGCCAGGCAAGGTCTGCAGCGCACCGCCGGGCAAGCCTGCTTGCTGCAGCAAGTGCAGCCAAGGCCGCGCCGCGGCCAGCGTGGCCTCGTCGCCGACCCAGGCCACCGTGTTGCCGGCCACCAGTGCAGCGGCCAAGGCGGCGGCCAACTCGGCCGCCGGTGCAGCGCCACCGATGAAGGCGAAGACACCGCGGCCATGCAGCCGCAGCTCATTGCTCTCGCCGGTCGGGCCCGGCAGCGTGTTTGCGGCGAGCCGAGTCTCGGCCTGCGCCGCCAGCGTGCGCCAGCGTGCCGCCAGGCCTGCGTCGGAAGCGGCCAAGGTGTCAGCGGCGCTGCGCAGCCAGCTGGCTCGGTCGGCCAGCGGCGTTGCACTCCACACAGCGTGCTGGGCCACCAGCCCATCCACCGCGCGGCGTGCAGTCTCGATCGCAGCCGGTGCCGGCGCTGCGGCGGGCGTCGATTCAGCGCTGTCCACTGCGACTGCCGGGGCGCCCGCCTCGGCACCAAAGCGCAGCACATAGTTCGGTCCGCCCGCCTTCGGGCCGGTGCCCGACAGGCCTTCGCCGCCGAACGGCTGCACGCCGACGACCGCGCCGATCATGTTGCGGTTGACGTAGACGTTACCGATCTGGGCCAGCTTGGCCAGTCGCTCGGCGCGGCTGTCGATGCGGGTCTGGATGCCAAAGGTCAGGCCATAACCCAGCGCGTTGATTTCGCGCACCAGGGCTTCGGGGTCACCGCCCCAACGCACCACGTGCAGCACGGGGCCGAAGATCTCGTTCTTCAGATCGGCCACACGCTTCAGCTCGAACGCCGCCGGCGCCACCAGGCGCGGGAAGGCCGCAGCATCGGTCTTGGTCTCACCCAGCAGCTTGGCTTCGCGCTTCAGGCGTTGCACATGGCCGGCAATGCCCTGGAAGGCCTCTTCGTCGATCACCGGGCCGACGTCGGTCGCGAGCTCCGACGGATCGCCGACGCGCAGCTCGGCCATCGCGCCCTTGATCATCTCGATCACGCCATCGGCGATGCCTTCGTGCACGCACAGCAGGCGTAGCGCTGAGCAGCGCTGGCCGGCCGAGCGGAAGGCGCTTTGCACCACCGCGTCGACCACTTGCTCGGGCAGCGCCGTCGAGTCGACGATCATCGCGTTCAGGCCGCCGGTCTCGGCAATCAGCGGCACCGGTGCGCCGCCCTTGTCGGCCAGCGTGCGCTGGATGATGCGGGCCACCTGGGTCGAGCCGGTGAAGCAGACGCCCGCAGTGCGCACGTCAGCCACCAGACCAGCGCCAACGGTTTCGCCGGGGCCATGCAGCAGTGCCAGCGCATCGGCCGGCACGCCAGCTTCGTGCAGCAGCGCGACCATGCGCGCGGCCACTGCCGGCGTCTGTTCGGCCGGCTTGGCGGCCACGCTGTTGCCGGCGGCCAGAGCAGCCACCACCTGGCCGGCGAAGATCGCGAGCGGGAAGTTCCACGGGCTGATGCAGACGAAAACGCCACGGCCGCTGGAGGCCTCTGTCTGCGCCGCCACCTGGTCGGCGTAGTAGCGGCAGAAATCGACCGCCTCGCGCACCTCGGCCACGCAGTCACCCAGTGTCTTGTGGGCCTCTTTGACCAGCAAGCCGCAGTACTCGGCCAGGCGTGCGTCGAGTAGGTCGCCAGCGCGGCGGACGATCGCCGCGCGCTCGGCGGCGGGCCGCACGTTCCACGCGGCAAAGCCCTGCTGTAGGCGCTGCATCGTGCTGTCGATGTCGCCGCGGGTCGCTTCAGGCACCGGCTCGACATGGGTCGCGGCGATGGCCGCCGTCAGCGGGGCGCGCTGGGCCAGGCAGGTGATGTCGGCGCCGGTCGAATTCAGCCGTCGCACGACACCCTTCTCGCCGTACAGGTCGATCGGCAGCGGCAGCCCTTCGGTCGCCTCCGGCGCACCCGCATGGGCCTCTGCCAGCGGCGAAGCGAGCAGGTCTTCCGGCGCGACGCGCGGGTCGGCCAGCTTGTGCACGAACGACGAGTTGGCGCCGTTTTCGAGCAGCCGGCGCACCAGGTAGGCCAGCAGGTCGCGGTGCTCGCCAACTGGCGCGTAGACGCGACAGGCCATGCGCGGGTTCTTCAGCACCTCGCGGTAGACGCCGTCGCCCATGCCGTGCAGGCGCTGCATTTCATAGTGCGTGTCGGGCTCGGCACCGGCATCGCGCGCCATCGTGACGATGGCCGCGATGGTGCCGGCGTTGTGCGTGGCGAACTGCGGGTAGATCACGTCGCGGTGTGCCAGCAGCGCCTTTGCGCAGGCCAGGTACGAGACGTCGGTGTGCGCCTTGCGGGTATAGACCGGGTAGCCCGGCAGGCCCAGCTCCTGCGCGCGCTTGACCTCGCCGTCCCAGTACGCCCCCTTGACCAGGCGGACCATGAAGCCCAGCCCATGGCGGCGCGCGATCGCGGCGACCTCGTCGACCACCGCCAGCGCGCGGGTCTGATAGGCCTGCACCGCGAGGCCAAAGCCGCGCCACTTCGGGTAGGTCTTGGCGATGCGCTCGGCCAGCGCCTCCAGCACATCGAGCGACAACTCGAGGCGATCGACCTCTTCGGCGTCGATGGTGAGGTTCAACTGCGCCGGCGCGGCGCGCTCGATCAGCGACCACACGCGCGGCAGCAGTTCGGCAAACACGCGCTCGCGCTGAGCGTCTTCATAGCGCGAGAACAAGGCCGACAGCTTGATCGAGATGCCGTCGCTGGTCTCCGGGCCGGCGCCCCTGGCAGTGGCCGCGATCACATCGATCGCGTTGGCGTACGAGGCCAGGTAGCGCTCGGCGTCGTGTTCGGTGCGAGCGCCCTCGCCCAGCATGTCGTACGAATAGCGCAGGTTGGGCTGCTCGCGGCGTTGCGCGGCGGCTTCGCCCATCGCCTCGCCGATCGTGCGGCCGAGCACGAACTGGCGGCCCAGCAGCTGGATCGCCCGCACCGTGGCAGCCACGACCGTGCGGGCGCCCAGGCGCTTCAGCAGACCCGGCTCCTCTTCAGCTTCCGGCAAGAACTTTTTCGACAACGCGATCGCGGTCGCTGACAGGCTGGCCAGCATGCCGCCCGAACCGTCGGCGCCATCGAATTCGGCCCGGCCCAGCTGATCGGCCGTCAGCGCAACCGCGGTTTCAACGTCGGGTACACGCAACAGTGCCTCGGCCAGCCGCATCAGCGCCAGCCCCTCGGCACTGGAGATCGGGTATTCCTTCAGCAGCGACTCCATCGCCCAGAACGGCGCCGGCTTGTCGCGCACCGCCTGGACCCAGGGTTTGGCCTGGGCCACCACCACCGACCAGTCGGCCCCGGAATCCAGGCGCTGGCGCGCGGCCTGCAGCGCCTCGTGCTCACGCACATACGGGAAAGGCAGACGGGCCCGGGCCGGGGGGACGGCGAACGGGGTAGGCGAGGTGGCAACAGCGCTCATGAGGGTGCTTTCAAGCCGAGCCCCGCCGTAACACGCTGATTCAGCGGCCGGGGGCCCATGGCGGTAGAAATCCTGACTGGAAGGATTGGCAGCTTACGCGGACAATTCCTGAAAAAGATTCGGAGTTCCCAGCCTGTGACGAAGTTTTCTCAAGCATGCAGCCCACAATAAACGACCAAAGCCTCGCCGATCGCGGGCTCGACAAGATCGATCTGAGAATCCTGCGCGTTCTACAAAAGGACGGACGGATCAGCAACCTGAAACTGGCCGAAGAGGTGCACCTGTCGCCCACCGCGGTGCTCGAACGGGTCAAACGCCTGACGCGCGACGGCTTCATCCTCGGCTACGAAGCCCGCCTGAACCCGCTCAAGCTGGGCGCAGGGCTGATGGTATTCGTCGAGGTGCTGCTGGACCGCACCGTGCACGACGTGATGGACAGCTTTCGCGCCGCGGTGCAGGTGCGGCCCGAGATCCTGGAATGTCACCTGGTGGCCGGCGGCTTCGACTATTTGTTGAAGACCCGGGTGTCGGACATGGCGGCCTACCGCAGCTTCGTCGGCGACGTGATCTGGTCCCTGCCGGGTGTGCGGGAAACCCGCACCTACGCGGTGATGGAAGAAGTGAAAAACAGCACATCGCTGAGTTTCTGAGCGGACAGTTATAGGAGCTAACGGCGGCGCAGGCAGAGCGCGGCCAGCGCACGGCCGCTCCGAAGCGGCCGCGCACCCGCTCGGCGGGTGGTGGCGGTATTCCGCGACCGGGTGCCCCCCCCCGATCGGGGGGGTGCCCCTCCCTCATGCGGGCGATGGTGCCAGGGGTGGGCTCTGACGGACGATCTCGTTCATGCCGGCCGAACCGGCAAACCATACGAGGGAACCGCCGTGACCAGCCCAGCCATCCACCTTGCCGCCCACCTGCGCCTGCCGCCTTTCCTGTCGCGCCTGCCGATCGAGCGCCCGCTTCCGCGCGGCTGGCCGACCTGGCTGCCGGCTCCAGCCAACCGGCCCGACGACGTGGCGCTGCAAGCCGGGCACGAGCCGACGGTCTCGATCGAAGACTTGCCGCAGTCACTGGGTGTCGAGCCGATGCTGCCCGGCTCGGTGGCCGCCGGCGGCTGGTACGACTCGAGCCTGGACCTGAAGCTCGGCCTCGAGGTGCAGGACCTCGGCCCGGTCGAGTGGCTGGACGAGTCGGACGGCGCGTTCGCCTGAAGCGCCGCTCTCAGCGGCGACCCGCCTAAGCGCGCGCGCCGAAGATGGCGCTGCCGACGCGCAGCAGCGAGGCGCCTTCGAGCACCGCCGCCTCCAGGTCCGCGCTCATGCCCATCGACAAGGTGTCCAACTGCAGGCCTTGATCCCGCAGCGCGATGAAGGCCTCGTGCAACCGCCGGTGCGGCGCCCGCTGCGCAGCCAGGCCGTCGACCGGCTCGGGGATCGACATCAAGCCGCGCAGTCTCAGCCTCGGTAACGTTGCCACCGCCCGAGCCAACGCCGGCAGTTCGTCGAACACGATGCCGCTCTTGCTGGCCTCGCCGTCGACATTGACCTGCAAGCATATGTTCAACGGCGGCAGGTTCTCCGGCCGCTGCGCCGACAGCCGTTCGGCGATCTTCAGCCGGTCGACCGTGTGCACCCAGTCGAAGGCCTCGGCCACGACCCGCGTCTTGTTCGACTGCAGGGGCCCGATCAAATGCCATTCGAGTTGCGCGCGCACATCGGCCAGTGCTTCGATCTTGACCAAAGCCTCTTGCACATAGTTTTCGCCGAAGGCATGTTGGCCGGCAGCAACCGCCGCGCGCACCGCTTCTGCCGGGCAGGTCTTGCTGACCGCCAGCAACGTGACACGCTGCGGCGAGCGGTTGCACTCGGTGCAAGCACGGTCGATCCGATGCCGCACTTGGCGTAAGTTCTCAGCGATACTGCCCAGGTTCGTGCCCATGATTGCCTGAGCATAAGACACGAACATCGGGCACCGAGATTCGCCGTTGACGGCCGCACGGTGTCACCCAGAGACAAGCCGCCCAAACCGCCCCATGGACATCACCCAGCTGCTGGCCTTTTCGGTGAAGAACAAGGCATCGGACCTGCACCTGTCAGCCGGCCTTCCGCCGATGATCCGCGTGCATGGCGACGTGCGCCGCATCAATGTCGACCCCATGACGCACAAGCAAGTGCACGCCATGGTCTACGACATCATGAACGACACCCAGCGCAAACAGTATGAAGACACGCGCGAATGCGACTTCAGCTTCGAGGTGCAGGGCCTGGCGCGTTTTCGCGTCAATGCGTTCCACCAGAACCGCGGCGCCGCCTCGGTCTTCCGGACCATTCCGTCGAAGATCCTGACGCTGGCGAATCTGAACTGCCCGCCGGTCTTCGCCGACCTGGCCCTGAAGCCACGCGGCTTGGTGCTGGTGACCGGCCCGACCGGCTCGGGCAAGTCGACCACGCTGGCCGCCATCGTCGACCACCTGAATGAGAACGAGTACGGCCACATCCTGACGCTGGAAGACCCGATCGAGTTCGTGCACGAATCGAAGAAGTGCCTGGTCAACCAGCGTGAGGTCGGGCCGCACACGCTGAGCTTCTCGAACGCGCTGCGCGCCGCACTGCGCGAAGACCCGGACGCGATCCTGGTCGGCGAGTTGCGTGACCTGGAGACCATCCGCCTCGCGCTGACCGCGGCCGAAACCGGCCACTTGGTGTTCGGCACCTTGCACACGTCCAGCGCCGCCAAGACCATCGACCGCGTGGTCGACGTCTTCCCCGCGGCCGAAAAAGACATGGTGCGCGCGATGCTGTCCGAGTCGATGCAGGCCATCATTTCGCAGACCCTGTGCAAGACCAAGGACGGCAACGGCCGGGTGGCGGCGCACGAGATCATGCTGGGCACAGCGGCCATCCGCAACCTGATCCGCGAGAACAAGATCGCGCAGATGTACTCGTCGATCCAGACCGGCCAGAACCTGGGCATGCAGACGCTGGACCAATGCCTGGCCGAGCTGGTGCGGCGCAATGTGATCGGCGCCAACGAGGCACGCTTGAAGGCGAAGTTCCCGGAGAACTTCCCGGGCTGAGGCCGCGGGCAGCAGGGTCGAGGAGAGTCAGGGCATGGCAGTCGGTGGATTCCTGTTCCGGTGGTGGCGGCCGGCCAAGCCCAAGCCGGAAGTGCGTCAGCGTGCCGACGATTCGGGCTTCTACGCGACGCAGTTCGTTGACCGCCATGACGACGCGCGCCGTGTCGCCTCGTGGAAGCAGCGCCCGGCCGACATGCGCGAGCGCAAGCACGACGAATCCAGCGGCATCACCGCGCTGGTGCGCCTGTTCAGCCATGACCGCACGATGGCAGCGCTGGGTGCCCAGCAACTGCAACTGCTGGCCGGGCAACTCGAATACGTCGAGCTCGACGCCGGCAAGCGCATCTTCAGCCAGGACGAGCAAGGCGACTATCTGATGATCGTGCTGCAAGGCGCCGTCGCCGAAGAGCGCGCACAACCTTCGGGCGCCAAGGTGCGCCTGGGCGAGGTGCGCGCCGGCGAGGTGCTGGGCGAGTTGTCGGTGATCGATGGCGGCACGCGGCTTTGTTCATGCACCGCGCTGACGCCTGTGCACCTGGCGGTGCTGGCCCAACCGACGCTCGACCGCCTGCTCGCGGAAGAGCCGCGGTTGGCCGCCGCGTTGTTGGGCTGGCTGGCCAAGCGGCTGTCGCTGCGTTTGCGCCAGGTCAGCGCCCGCGTTTCGGTGTTGCTGAGCCGCATGCCCGCCGCCACCGATCAGCCGCGCTGAGACGGCCCCATTTTCTGCAATTCGGAGACCCTCCATGGAACGCGACCAGGCCTCGAAATTCGTCAGCGACCTGCTGCGCCTCTTGGTCACCCGCAACGGTTCGGACTTGTTCCTGACCGCTGATTTCCCACCCGCGATCAAGGTCGACGGCAAGGTCAGCAAGGTGTCGCCACAACCGCTGTCCGGCGCGCACACCATCACGCTGGCGCGCGCGATCATGAACGACAAGCAGGCGGCCGAGTTCGAGCGCACCAAGGAGTGCAACTTCGCGATCTCGCCGGCGGGCATCGGGCGCTTTCGCGTCAGCGCGTTCATGCAGCAAGGCCACGTCGGCATGGTGCTGCGGACGATTCCGGCGCACATCCCGACAGTCGACGAGCTGGGCCTGCCGACGATCCTGAAAGACATCGCGATGACCAAGCGTGGCCTGGTCATCATGGTGGGCGCCACCGGCTCGGGCAAGAGCACGTCGATGGCCGCGATGGTGGACTGGCGCAACGAGAACGCGCAAGACCACATCATCACGGTCGAAGACCCGGTCGAGTTCGTCCACCCGCACAAGAACTGCATCATCACGCAGCGCGAGGTCGGCATCGATACCGAAGACTGGGACATCGCGCTGAAGAACTCGCTGCGCCAGGCGCCGGACGTGATCCTGATGGGCGAAGTCCGCGACCGCAAGACGATGGAGCTGGCGGTCGCCTTCGCCGAAACCGGCCACTTGTGCATGGCCACGCTGCACGCCAACAGCGCCAACCAGGCGCTGGACCGGATCATCAACTTCTTCCCCGAAGAGCGACGCGACCAGTTGCTGATGGACATCTCGCTGAACCTGAAGGCGATGATTTCGCAGCGCCTGATCCCGCGCCAGGAGGGCAAGGGCCGCCGCGCCGCGGTCGAGATCATGCTTAACACGCCGCTGATGGCCGACCTGATCTTCAAGGGCCAAGTGGGCGAGCTGAAAGAGCTGATGAAACGCTCGCGCGAGCTCGGCATGCAGACTTTCGACCAGGCGCTGTTCGACCTCTACGAGGGTCAGGTGATCACCTACGAAGACGCACTGCGCAACGCCGACTCGGTCAACGACCTGCGGCTGCAGATCAAGCTGAACAGCCAGCGCGCCCGCGTCACCGACCTGTCGGCGGGGACCGAACACCTCACGATCGTTTAGCCCCCACGCCCCCTTCCGGGGGCTGCCCCCCGAGGGGGCTCGCGCAGCGGACCGGCAAAGCCGGTTCCGCGCACGCCACTTGATGTGCGGCGACTCCTGCGGAGCGCCGCGATGGCACGCATGGAGCGGACACGATGAAGACATACGAACCGATTGCGCCAAGGCGCGTGGCGTTTCTGGGGCTGGGCGTGATGGGTGGGCCGATGGCGGCGCACTTGGCGGCGGCCGGGCATGCGGTGACGGTTTACAACCGGACGTCGGCGAAGGCGCAGGCGTGGGTCGCAGAGAACGGTGGGTCGTCGGCGGGCACACCGCGTGCGGCGGCTGAAGGCGCTGAGTTCGTGTTTGCGTGTGTCGGCAATGACGACGACTTGCGGGCGGTCACGTTGGGGCAGCAAGGCGCGTTGGCTGGCATGGCGCCGGGGACCGTTTTTGTGGATCACACCACGGCGTCAGCCGATGTGGCGCGTGAGCTGCACGCGGCCGGTCTGCAGCATGGCATCCACTTTGTCGATGCGCCGGTGTCGGGCGGCCAGGCCGGCGCGGTCAACGGCTTGTTGACTGTCATGTGCGGCGGCGATGCGAAGCCCTTCGATGCGATGAAACCGGTGGCGATGGCTTATTCGCGGGCGGTGACGCTGCTGGGGGCCAGTGGCGCCGGCCAGCTGGCAAAGATGGTCAACCAGATCTGCATCGCTGGCCTGGTGCAGGGCCTGTCAGAAGCGATCGCATTCGGCCAGAAGGCCGGGCTGGACATGGCGATGGTGCTCGATGTGATCGGCAAAGGCGCTGCGCAGAGCTGGCAGATGGACAACCGCGGCAAGACGATGGTCGAAGACAAGTTCGACTTCGGCTTCGCGGTCGACTGGATGCGCAAGGACCTGGGCCTGGTGCTCGACGAAGCCCGCCGCAACGGCGCCAAGCTGCCAGCGACGGCGCTAATCGACCAGTTCTACGCCGATGTGCAGGCCCAAGGCGGCGGGCGCTGGGACACGTCCAGCCTGATCCGGCGTTTGAAGTAAGACCCCTGGCAGCGCCCCTCGAGAGCGCGCCAGGGTCGATGACTACTTCTTGGCGTCGAGCGCCTTCAGTTCGGCCTCGGTGATCATCTCGAACACCCGCACCACCTTCTGTACGCCACTGACGGTGCGGGCCACTTCGGCGGCCTTGTCGGCTTCCTTTTCGGTCACCCGACCCATCAGGTAGACGGTGCTGCGTTCGGTGACGACCTTGATCGCATGGGCCTGGATGTTGCCGTTGTCGATGAATGCGGCCTTGACCTTGCTGGTCAGCAGCGCGTCGTTCGAGCGCGCGGTCAGCGAGCTGAAGCTCATCACTGCCGTCTCGTTGACCGTCGAGCGCACGTTCTCGATCCCTGCGATGGCTTTTTCGACGGCTTCGCGGTCGGTATCGGTGGCCACCTCGCCGGTGATCAGCACCAGCCGGTTGTAGCTGGTCACGTTCAGGTGGGCGCGCTCACCCAGCGCCTCCTTCAGGCGCGGACCGGCCTTGAACTCAATTGCCTGGTCTTCCAGCTGTGCGCCCGAGGTGCGGCGGTCGCCGTACAGCAGCGCGCCGGAAGCAACCGCGCCGCCAATGATCAGCGGTGCGCAGGCGCTGGTCAGCGCCGCGGCGAAAGTGGCCAAGGCCAGCGTGGCCAGCAGGGTAAAACGTCGGGGCATCATGGTCATGGTGTGGGCACAGGTTGAGGGCGATCGATGACAGGCAGAGTCGTGCGACTCAGCTTGGTTCGGCATCACCCAGCAGTTGAAGGTCGATCGCGTCGCATAACGCATGCAGCACCAGCAGCTGCAGCTCATGCACGCGGGCCGGCCGCTCATGCGGCACGGCGATCCAGACATCGGTTTCGCCCAGCAGCGCAGGCAGGGCCGAGGCCTCGGCAGCAGGGCCGCTGAGCAGCACCACGCTCATCTCTTTGGCATGGGCCTCGCGCACAGCGGCCAGCAGCGCGGCGTCGTCGCCGCCCGTGCTGCAGGCCAGCAGCAGATCACCCGGCTGCCCCAGCGCACGGACCTGCAGCGCCAAGCCCAGCGCACTGTCGCCGGCCAGCTCGCTGATCGCTTGAAGCGGCTGCGCCAGGCTCGGGCCCAGCGCCAGCGCGGCCAGCGGCGGGCGCTCGCGTTCGAAGCGAAGCAGCAGCGCCGAGCACAGCCACTGCGCCAGCAACTGGCCACCGCCCTGGCCGCAGGCCAGCAGCTTGCCGCCGGCGGTGAGGCAACCAACCGCGGCCTGCGCGGCGTCGGCGATCGGGCGGGCCAATCCCTCGGCCACCTGGTACATCAGGTCGGCACATTCGAAAAACTGCTGCTGGATACGGGCTTCGAGCATGGGCGCCGATGATAAGGGGCTCGCCCTCCGCTCCGGTGACAGGCTCGACAGGTCGCAGCCCAGGCTCAGGCTGCGTCGAAGGCCGCACGCAGCCAGACCAGCTCGTCGCCATCGATCGCCACCACGTCGAAACGGCAAGGCGGCAAGCGTGGCAATCGCGCCAGGTAGTGCTGGGCGGCGTAGACCAGCCGGGCTTGCTTGGCAGCCGAGACGCTGGCTGCTGCGCCGCCGCCGGCCTCGCGGTTGCGGCGGGCGCGCACCTCGACAAAGACCAGCGTGCCGTCCCGGTCGCGCAAGATCAGGTCGACCTCGCCGGCACGGCGGGACGGACCCCGCGCGACCCGATAATTGCGCTCGATCAGCTGCAGGCCCTGCTGCAGCAAATAGGCCAGTGCCCGCGCCTCGCCGCTGGCGCCGGTGGCCTGCCGGCCCGTGGGCGGCGCCCCTTCCGCCGAGGCCGCATCCACACGCTTGGGCTTGGACCTGAAGAACATGCACTCCCCTTCCCCGCTCGCGCTGACGCAAGCCGCCGCCCAGATGGCGGGTGGCCAGCACTACCCGGCGTCCGCGCTGTACGTGGTGGCCACGCCGATCGGCAACCTGGCTGACTTCAGCCTGCGTGCGGTGCACGTGCTGGCGCTGGTCGACGCGGTGGCTTGTGAGGATACCCGCGTCACTGCCGGGCTGATGCGCCATCTGGGGCTGGACAAACCGCTGATCGCGCTGCACGAGCACAACGAGCGCAGCGCCAGCGAGCGCGTGCTGGCACGACTGGCCGCGGGTGAGCGGGTGGCTTATGTCAGCGATGCAGGCACGCCGGCCGTGTCGGACCCTGGTGCGGTGCTGGTCGAGCAGGCGCGGGCCGCGGGCTGGCGGGTGCTGCCGATCCCGGGGGCCAGCAGTGTCGTAGCGGCGTTGAGCGCTGCCGGGCACGCGCCGTCCGGCACGAGCGACAGTGCGGCCTTTCACTTCGCCGGCTTCCTGCCGCCCAAGGGTGCAGAGCGGCTGGCCGCGCTGGACGCCGCACTGGCCCAGCCCTGTGCCTGCGTGCTGTTCGAGGCGCCACACCGCGTGGCCACGCTGTTCGACCAACTGGCCGAGCGCGCGCCAGCGCGGCGCATCACCATCTGCCGCGAGCTGACCAAGCAGTTCGAGCAAATCGAGACGCTGGACGCTGCTGCGCTGCCTGCCTGGCTGGCGGCCGACTCCAATCGGGTCAAGGGCGAATTCGTGCTGGTGCTGCATGCGGCCCCCATCGCACCGGCCGCCGAGGGCGACGACGCCGTCAGCGACAGCGCGCAGCGCACGCTCGCCGTGCTGCTGCGCGAGTTGCCGTTGAAGCAGGCCGTGGCCTTGGCGGCCGAGATCAGCGGCGCGCCGCGCAACGCGCTCTATGCGCGTGCGCTGGCCCACAAACAGTCAGGCGGCGACGCCGACTGAGCCGTCGCTCACTGGACCGGCTTGGGGTTCGTCGGCACCGAAGGGGTCGCCGGCTTGGTGGCGGCGTCGTGCTTCTGGCGGTAGACGTCCTTGTCGGCACGGTGCTGCATGCGGCGGATGTGCTGGCGCTCTTGCGTCGACACGCTGCCATCGGCGGCGGCCTTGTTCTGCGCCCGGTCGACGGCCTTCTGCTCGGCGTGCAGGCGCTGGGCCTCGCGCTTCGTGATCTCGCCAGACTGTTTGCCGGCGACGATTCGGTCGTGCTGGTTCGCCTCGCGCTTGTCAATCACCGGGGTGTTGGTGCCGCGCGGCACCGGCTCGGTGGTCGGCGCGGTGGTGGGTGAGGCGGTGGGCGCAACAGGGGTCGGCGCGGCTTGGGCAAAGCTGGCGGCAGAGACGGCCGTCAGTGCGGCGGCAGCGAGGAAATGACGCAAGTTCATGTTGTTCCTTTCGTGGTCGGTCGCCGATCGGCGGCACCTCCCCACAACGTTGGCCGTTAGCGCCGCGACGACCGCCGAACGCAAAGCCATGTAAAGCGACGTGACAGGGCTGCACTGCCTACAATCAGCCGATGATCGCCCGCGAACCCACCCTTGAGCGCCTGGGCGTCGCCCAAGGCTTGCTGCTGGACCCTTACCAACTCAACGAGGCCACGCTGGCGCGGGCGCTCGGCGTCATTGCCGAGCACCGGGTCGACGACGCCGATCTGTACTTCCAGTACACCCGCCATGAAGGCTGGAGCCTGGAGGAAGGTATCGTCAAGAGCGGCAGCTTCTCGATCGACCAGGGGGTCGGCGTGCGCGCAGTGGCGGGCGAGAAAACCGCCTTCGCCTACTCAGACGACATCTCCGAAGCCGCCCTGCTCGACGCCGCCCGCACGGTGCGCGCGATTGCCGCGGCCGGCCAGAGCAAGCGCATCAAGGTCGGTGGGCCGACCAAGGTGGCCGGCAGCCGCACGCTGTACGCCCCGATGGACCCGATTGCGACGCTGGACAGCACGCAGAAGGTGGCGCTGCTGGAACGGGTCGAGAAGATGGCCCGTTCGCGCGACCCGCGCGTGGTGCAGGTGATGGCCGGCCTGGCCGCCGAATACGACGTGGTGATGGTTGCGCGTGCCGACGGCACCCGCGCCGCCGACGTGCGACCGCTGGTGCGCCTGTCGGTCACGGTGATCGCCGAACAGAACGGCCGGCGCGAGGTCGGCTCGGGCGGCGGCGGTGGCCGCTTCGGTCTGGGCTACTTCCAGGAAGCGCAACTGGTCGAGTATGTCGACCAGGCCGTCAACGCCGCGCTGACCAACCTCGAATCGCGCCCGGTGCCCGCCGGCGAAATGACCGTGGTACTCGGCTCGGGCTGGCCCGGCGTGATGCTGCACGAGGCAGTGGGCCACGGCCTCGAAGGTGACTTCAATCGCAAGGGCTCGTCGACCTTCACCGGCCGCATCGGCCAACGCGTCGCGGCCAAGGGCGTCACCGTGCTCGACGACGGCACGCTGACCGACCGGCGCGGCTCGTTGAACATCGACGACGAAGGCAACCCGACGCAGCGCAACGTACTGATCGAAGACGGCATCCTGCGCGGCTACATGCAAGACAGCATGAACGCTCGCCTGATGGGCGTGAAGCCGACTGGCAACGGCCGGCGCGAAAGCTACGCCCATGTGCCGATGCCGCGCATGACCAACACCTACATGTTGTCGGGCGACAAGACCAAAGAAGAGATCGTCGCGAGCATCAAGCGAGGCCTCTACGCCACCAACTTCGGCGGCGGCCAGGTCGACATCACCAGCGGCAAGTTCGTCTTCTCGGCCTCGGAAGCCTTCTGGGTCGAGAACGGCAAGATCCTCTACCCGGTCAAGGGCGCCACGCTGATCGGCAACGGCCCCGAGGCAATGACCCGCGTCAGCATGGTCGGCAACGACATGAAGCTCGACACCGGTGTCGGCACCTGCGGCAAGGACGGCCAGAGCGTGCCGGTGGGCGTGGGCCAGCCGACGCTGCGCATCGACGGCATCACCGTCGGCGGCACGGCTTGAGCCGCACGCATCTCGCGCATCAACTTTCGATGGAGTGCTGCGCCACCAAAGAACTGGAGGATTGGTACGATTCGCGCTTTGTCTTTGTGTCGGGGAGGTAGCAGAACATGTCCAGTCCAACCGCCGGGTCCAATTTGGGCGAATTGTGGATTGACCTGCCGGATGCGCATGCGCGACTGGCCGGTCTCAGCCTTGACACGCAGACTCGCTCCGACGTAGCCCATTTCATCGATCAAGGTTATCTGATTGTTCCAGGCGCTGTTGCGCCGGAGATCGTCGATCAGGTGGTTCGCGATGCCCATGCCGTCATGCGCGAACCAAATCACTACGTGGTGCGTGACAAAGGTCAGTATGTCGACCCGGAGAAAATGAGCGAGTTCCACCTCGGGCATCGCATCATCGACCTGTACGCTGTGTCGCCTGCCGCACGACAGGCCGCGTTTTCGCCCAGAGTTTCACGACTGCTGCAGACGGCATTTAGCGAACCGGCGGTCGCAATCCAGTCTTTGTATTTCGAATTCGGATCACAACAAGCAGTTCATCAAGACACTGCTTATGTGGTATCACGCCGACCCCTCGCTTTGGCGGCTATTTGGATTGCGCTGGAAGATATCGAGCCCGGGACAGGTGAATTGTGCTTCTACCCCGGCGGGCACCGAGTGCCCCATCACCTTTTTGGGGGGACCCGAAAACATTGGATTCAGGCGCAAGACGGGGCCGAAGGGCACCAAGCCTATTTCAAGTACTTGCACGATCAAGCCCAGGCACGCGGCATCGAACTGGCAACCTTCAAAGCCAAGAAAGGTGACGCGCTGATATGGCATGCTGACTTGCCCCACGGGGGCTCGCGTATTCAACAGATGCACACTCGCCGCAGCTACGTATTGCATTTCGCGCCGCAGAGTGTGAAGGCCAACTATTTCGACAAGATTGGCGCCCACTATCATGAACTGCCAACTGCCGACGGCAACTACTTTTCCTGCCGACACTACAGGCTCAAGGAAATGGACGCGCGGGGCCGTGCAGCGCTCCTGTTTGACGGCGGAGTGTCGCAGCGAAGAATCAGCGCCCGAACTCACGCGCCCAGCTGACGCGCTGGCGCACCACGCGGGCCGGGACGCCGCCAACGATGGTGTTGGCGGCAACGTCTTGAGTGACTACGGCCGCTGCTGCGATGATGCTGCCTTCGGCAATACGCACATCCGGCATGATCATCGCTCGACGCCCCACCCAAACGTGCCGATCAATATGGACGCTGTGGCGCTCAGCATTAATCACCTCGCCGGTGTCTAGATCGGTAATAGGGTGCTGATCACTTGACTGCAATATGATCTCGTCTGAAAACTGGCAATCATCGCCAATCACGACGTCGGCGTTCGCTACGATCAGCCTAGCTTGACCGATGGTTGTGTGGTCGCCAATAAAAAGACGCGGCTTGCCAAACATCTGTATATTGGCTCGAATCACTGTTTGACTGCAAATAACCAGCTTTGCATGGTCGTCCCCCAGCGTCACCGTGACCTGTCCGCGTGGGCTGAGAACAGCAATGTGCACCCCTGAATAGAGCTGTTTACCCGCGTGACCGGTCAGTTTCACATGAGACAGCTTGTCCAGCCCTCCCTCCAATACGGTGAGAAAACAGGTGTCGTCGAATTCAGCGCTAACTCCTAGCGCCAGCGGGGAATCTGCAAGTCGAACCGTTTTCAGCGGTCGTCCATGGGTAAAAGGAGCAAACCGGACGAGGTCGGGCCGGAAACCGGACAATCGCAGCAGCGGCTCCAACGCAGTGATTTGAAGAGACATACATTCCGCGCCGCGGCACCGACCGGCAACTCAATATTGATGCGCGATTCTATCCAACAGACGGGCGCCGCGGCCCCGGCAACACCGTAGCCTGTTGAGCGCGCCCGGGCTGATTGCCCGGCGACAACTCCTTCATCCACGCGACCTGCTCCCTCAACACCGAGCTCGGAACGCCGCCAACTAGAGTGTTTGGCGCAACATCCAATACCACCATGGCGCCAGCTTGAACTATCGCCCCATCGCCAATTCGAACACCCGGCATCAACAGGGCGCGCCGATTCACCAGCACGTGTCGGCCGAGGTAGGTTCGCCGGCGTTCGCCATTCAGAACGTCGCCACTGGTCAAGTCGACCATGGGATGAGGATCGTTGCATTGCAACAAGACGTCCTCGACCAAATGGCAGTCTTCGCCGATGACCAGGTCCGCGTTGTTGATGATCATGCGGGACTGTCCGATGATGGTCCGGTCCCCAATGAAAACCGTTGGCCTTCGAAAGAGTTGAAGGCCCGCGCGCACGTTCGTATCCGTTCCAACGAACAGCTTGCAATGGTTGTCGCCAAGGACGACGTTCAGATGCCCCTTGGTGCTCAGGACCGTCAAATGAATGCCCGTGTATTGCCGCTTGGGGCCGTGCGCGACTAGCTTGATAGGAATCTGAGAAAGTTCCATGTCCTCAGCAACACTGAGCATGCAACTGTCGTCAAATTCGGACGCCAAGCCAGCCACCAAGGGCGTGTCTCTCAGTCGAAGCGTTCGAAGCCTCCTGTCCGATGACAGAGACGCGTGCCGGACCAATGAAGGCGGCAACGGCATCAATCGAAGCAAGGGCTCCAGCAGCAGCGGTTGGTCGAGCATGAGGAAAGGTCTTGGAGGCCCAACGCTCGGGCCCACTAAGCCTTCCGACTGTAGCCGACCGTTGCGCGCGACCGTGCCCCTAGCCTTGTGGGCCTACGAACAGGCTGTTGAACCCCCCACCGATCTGCACCTTGTTGGTGCCGTTCGGGTTGTAGACCTCTTGGCCCACGTCGCCAGACAGAAGAACCCAGGCCAGACGGTCGTTCCACGCGTCACCCCAGGTCTCAGCCATCTGTGCATCGGTCACTGTTGAAGCATCCACAGCCAAGCGCCGCGCGACGATGATGCGCATCGCGTTTTGCAGTTGATCGAAACTAATCGTCACGTCGAACGTCCGCCCGCTGAACGCCTGGTGTTGCGTGGCCGAACCTTGCGATGCGAAGAGGCTCAGACCTGTCTTCGATTCCGCTGTCGACTTACCGCTTGAAAAGATCGGGCCATCGACGACCGGAATGCCGCCTTGGGCGGGGTCGAACCATACGTCGCCATGCTGAAACCAAGCCACTTGGTCCCAATCGCTTACGCCCGAGCGTGCGATGGCTGTGTTAAATAGGTACTGGATCTGACAGGGCTGGCCCGCCTTCGTCTTCGCGCAGGTAGTATTGAGAACGGTGGCCATCATCTGCTGCTTGACCTGAACTGCGCCGCCTGCGGATTGGAGTTCGATCGCTCCCAAGCTTTGCACGCTACGCACACGGGCAGCCGCCGATCCCATCCAGGGCTGCAATGGATCTGCGACCCACCAAGCCTGGCGGAAGTTGACGAACGTGCCAGTGATAAAGGCGTTGGCTCCCGCACCGTTCTGGCCAGACGCGCCATAGGGGCCGAAGAAGGGGGCAGCACCATCGTCCTGCTTGCCGGAGGTGGTCAGCATGCCGACCGCGCCGACGTTGTCGTCGGCGTTGACAAACACGGCCGACGCGCCGTCGCGGTCTTGCGCCTGGGTGTCGCAGCCGGTGGCATGGCCGGACGGCGTCCAGCGCAGAGCCGGCAGCGCCGCGGCATGCGGCAAGGTGGTCAAGCCGGCCACGTTGGCCAGCCGACTGTCGGACAAGGCCGTCAGCGGACCTTCGGTGCTGCCAGCGCAGCCTTGCGCCTGGCCGAAAAACATGATCTTCATGCCCGGCTTCAGCGCGGTTTTCGGGTCTTTCGGGTTCCAGGCGGCAAACAGGGCATTGCCGCCAGAGACGCGATCGAGCGCACCGGCCGCGGCCAGCGCCGAACTTGGACGGAAGTACAGCGCGTCGGGGCCATCCTGGGGGGCGGGGCCGGTGCTGCCCCCGACATCCAATGGTGGCAGAGTGCCACCGTCCACGCCGCCGGTACCGCCCGCACCGCCAGCTTGGGGAGCCTCGTCGGCGCCAGACCCTCCCCCGCCGCCACAGGCAGCAACCAGCAGTGCGACTGCGAGAAGCGATGTCAAACCAGCCTGCCTCGTTGCTGAGAAGGAACCCGTGTTGTAACCGATCGTCCGCATGGCCAACCCCTTGCCTGTCGCGCGGCGCAATTGCAGCCACGCATGCGGGTTGTTTCGGTCGATTCGGGGGGTGGCTTGAAGCGGAAAAGATGGTCTTTAGCGACCGCTGTTTCTGCTCAAGAGAGTCAACTCGGTGCCGATATGGGGAAGCTGACGACGTCAGGCTCCCCGCCCGCGTTGTTCAACGGCAAGGCGGGTGCCCGGCAAGGCAGGCAGGGAAGCGCCGGTTCAGGGCTTCGGTGGCATCAATGCATCCAACTGGGCCATGAGCGTCTCGTACTGACTGTCGCTGGCGAGGTTGTGCAGTTCGCCCGGGTCTGCGCGTTCGTCGTAAAGCTCGCGTTCTCCACTGGCATAGCGGATGTAGCGCCAGTCCGGGGTGCGAATCGCGTGGTCGTGTTGGTCTTTGGTCGTCAGCACCGGGTGGTCCCAAGGCATGCTGGGATTTGCCATCAGCGGATTCAGGCTGATGCCGTCCATCGCATAGGCGGGCGCCACACCGCAACGGTCCAACAAAGTTGGAGCCAGATCGCGCAAGCTCACGCAGGCATCGACGCTGACCCTTGCGCTCTGGCCTGGCGCGCGGATTAGCAGCGGAACACGTGTTGCACGCTCCCACAGCGCCAGCTTTTGCCAATGGAATTTCTCGCCCAAGTGGAAGCCGTGGTCGCTCCACACCACGACGATGGTGTTGTTGGCGTACGCGCTGGCATCCAATGCGGCGATCAGCCGGGCAAGCTGTGAGTCAACCCAGGTGATGCTGGCCAAATAGGCCTGCACCGCATCAGCCCACAGGTTTTGATCGGTGATGCACTTATGGAAGTTGAACTTCAACGCGGCGGCTTTGCCTGCCGTACCAAGGTCATCAAGGTCGTCCGGCGGAGCCGATGGCAGTACCAGCGTGTCCTTCGGATACATGTCGAAGTAGCGCTGCGGCACATACCAACCCGTATGGGGTCTGGCGAAGCCGACCGACAGGAAGAACGGCTTGTCGTGGGCGGCATTCAGAAAGTCGATGCCGCTTTGGGCGTACTGGTAGTCTGGCTGCGCTGCGTCACCATTCGGCGCCGGCCCCCAGTCGAATGCGCCCTCGCCCACCGGCGCCGGGCACACCTTGTTGGCGTATGGCATCGTGGCTGGCAAAGGCTGGTCGACGTGTGTCGAGTAAATGTGATCGACTTTGCCAAAGCGCTGCTTGAGATAGCCCGCATCGGCAAACATGTCGTCGATCTGCTTCTTGCCAGGATTGACGCCCAAGAACGTCTGATCGAGGTAGTAGACGCCCGTGTGTTCGACCGAAAGGCCGGACAGCACGTTTGCACGAGACGCTGAACAGACTGGTGCGTTGCAATAGGCACGGCGGAACACGGCCGACCTTGCGGCCAACGCATCAAGCGCCGGAGTCTTCACCTGCGGATGACCACCGAGGAACCCCACCCAATCATTCAAATCGTCGATCGCGACGAACAGAACGTTCGGTGGCGGCGGCGGTGGCGGTGGCGGTGGCGGCGGCGGCGGCGGCGGCGGCGGCGGCGGCGGTGGCGGTGGCGGTGGCGGTGGCGGTGGCGGTGGCGGTGGCGGCGGTGGTTCGGTCCCATGGGGCTCCGAACCTCCCCCTCCACCACATCCAGACACGGCGGCCATCAATGCCGCCAAATGCAACAACTCACGCCGCTTCATGGCTCTAGGCTTCCCTTCCAAACAGAGCCCGAGAGCATAACGGAGGGCGCGTCGCGCTCAACCCATGCTAAATTCAGGTTTGTGATGCGTGCCCCGCGATTTTTCTTTGCGTACTTTTGGTTCTCGCCCCGTCAGGCGGCTGGAGAGGCAATCGCGCGCAACTGAAGAAACAGAGCAAGCGAAACACCCCGAAAGACCGCCGGCAGCCCCGGCGGTTTTTTTTCGCCGGCCGGCCCCACTGCTTCGACGACTACGCCCTGGAAAGACGACGATGAACGCCAAAGCCACCGCCCCCGCCGCGCCCCACGACCACGTCCGCTCGGGCCTGGTACTGAGCGAGCGCACCAGCGAGACCGACGACCAGCGCATCGAGGACGTCACCCCGCTGCCGCCGCCCGAGCACCTGATCCGCTTCTTCCCGATTGCCGGCACGCCGACCGAGAAGCTGATCAAGCACACACGCAGCGCGGTGCGCCACATCATGAACGGCAAAGACGACCGGCTGCTGGTGATCATCGGCCCATGCTCGATCCACGACCCGGCCGCCGCGCTGGAATACGCCCGCCGTCTGGCACCTGAGCGCGCACGCTTCGCCGACACACTGGAGGTCGTGATGCGCGTGTACTTTGAGAAGCCGCGCACGACCGTTGGCTGGAAGGGGTTGATCAACGACCCCTACCTCGACGAGAGCTACCGCATCGACGAGGGCCTGCGCATCGCGCGCCAGCTGCTCGTCGAGATCAACCGGCTCGGGGTGCCGGCCGGCAGCGAGTTCCTCGACACGATCAGCCCGCAGTACATTGGTGACCTGATCAGCTGGGGCGCGATCGGCGCGCGCACGACCGAAAGCCAGGTCCACCGTGAGCTCGCCTCAGGGCTGTCGGCACCGATCGGCTTCAAGAACGGCACCGACGGCAACCTGAAGATTGCCTGCGACGCGATCCAGGCCGCCGCGCGGCCGCACCATTTCCTGTCGGTGCACAAGAACGGCCAGGTCGCGATCGTCGAGACCAAGGGCAACAAGGACTGCCACGTGATCCTGCGCGGTGGACGCTTGCCGAACTACGACGACGGCAGCGTCGCCGCCGCCTGCCAGGCGCTGACAGAGGCCAAGCTGAACCCGGCGCTGATGGTCGACTGCAGCCACGCCAACTCAAGCAAACAGCACCAGCGCCAGATCGATGTCGCGAAGAACATCGCCGGTCAGCTGTGCGCCGGCAGCCGCCGCATCTTCGGCGTGATGGTCGAAAGCCACCTGCAGGACGGGGCACAGAAGTTCACCCCGGGGAAGGACCTGGCAGCAAACCTGGCCTACGGCCAGAGCATCACCGACGCCTGCATCGGCTGGGACGACTCGGTCGGTGTGCTGCAGGTGCTGAGCGACGCGGTGAAGGCGCGGCGCGGCTGAGAGAGGCCGCGGCTCTCGTCAGGCGGCGCCGTCAGGCTCCGCCTGGTTCGCTTTCAGCAGCCGCTCGCTGTGCCAATAGACGTCGTCGCCACCCAGGCCGTCGAGGTTGGCCCGGTTGAGCACCCGGGCCAGAACGAACAGCAGGTCCGACAGGCGGTTCAGGTACTGGCGCGGTGCGGTGTTGACCGCTTCGATCGCGGCCAGTGCCACCACCGCCCGCTCGGCGCGCCGCGCAATCGTGCGCGCCACATGGGAAATCGCCGCACTGCGGGTGCCGGCCGGCAGGATGAACTCGGCCAGGCGCGGCAGCTGTGCGTTGTAATGCGCCAATGCCTGATCCAGCCGCAACACCGCGTCGGCCTTCAACAGCTCGTAGCCGGGGATCGACAGCTCGCCGCCGAGGTTGAACAGCTCGTGCTGGATCGTCACCAGCAGCTCGCGGATGTCGTCCGGCAGCGGCTCGGCGAGCAGCACGCCGAGCTGCGAGTTCAGCTCGTCCACGTCGCCCATCGCGGCGATGCGCAGATGGTCCTTGGGCACGCGTTGCCCGTCACCGAGACCGGTGGTGCCGTCGTCGCCGGTGCGGGTCGCGATCTGAGAAAGTCGGTTGGCCATGGGCGGCAGTTTAGGCTTTGCCGCCCACGAGGGCCGTCAACGAGCCAGCAGATAGGCGCGAACCGCGCCGGTGATCGTGTTGCGGGCCAGGCCGGCAATGGAGCCGTTGCTGCTGATGGCCCGAGCGTCGAGCAAGGTCCAGCCGGCATCGCGTGAGGCCTGGTCCAGCCTGGTGTTCAGGTCGACCACCTTGCCGTTCGTCCACATGACTGCGCGGTTGTAGTTGCTGCCCTCGGGGCGGCTTTCGCCGACGATCGTGCCACTGTCATTGATCGCGTTGGCGATGCACTGGAAGTCCTTGCGCAGGCAGCCCAGGGAGGTCGGCGTCGCGCCATTCCACGCGGTCGCCTCCACCGTCGTCACGCCCTGCGATTGCGGCGGCGCGTAGCCGACTGCCGTTCCCGACGAATTGATGCCGAAGAGGAAACGGTTCTCGCCCAGGTCGGTCAGAGCGCCGTCTTTCCAGACGACCGCGTGATTCGCCCCGCCCGTGTCGCTGCTTCGGCCGGCGATGTAGTTGCCCTTGTTGCTGATGGCCATGGCGGCGCTGTAGCCACCGCCCAGCGACTTCAAGGCCTTGATCTGGCCATTGCGCCAGACAACGGGGACAAAGCGGCCACTGGTGCCAGCCACATTGGAAAATCCGACCACGACGCCAGCCTTGTTGATGGCGAACGCGCTGCTGTCCAGACCGCCCAACGTTCCCAGGTCGACCATCGTGCCGTCGGCGCGCCAGAGCGTCGCATGGCTTGCGACGTCGTTCGAAAGGTTGGTGCTGCCGACGATCGTCCCGCCGTCGTTGATGCCGTTCGCCGAACCGTAGGCGCCACCCAGCGTGCCGAGGTCGACGCCGGTCGGTCCGTTCCATTTGGCGGCGCGCGAGGGCTCATTCGGCGGATCGTTGTTGTCGGGCGGCTGGGCGGAGGTGCCCACGACCACGCCGGCGCTGTTCACGGCCAAGCCGACGCTCCAGCTCCCGCCAAACGTGTCGAACGTGGTGAACGTGTAGGCCGCCTCAGCCTGGGCCGCGGCGCCAGTGAGAACGAATGCAACCAGCGCGGAAGCCGCGCCGAATCCCTTTTTTGATGTCATGTGAATCTGCAGTTTGGTGAATGCGCGAGGCAGGCAGTGCAAGGCGCCGGGCCTCTCGCAAGCCCGACGCGCGTGCTTTGTACCCGAGTCCGCCGGCAAGCCCTCAACGAATTTGCTGAGGGGAGGTTGGCGGCACCGCCGCTCGCCTGCCCTTGAAAAAGGCGAGCGCCTCTCCGGTCACGTCGACGTCGCCGTTCTGTGCTCCGACGATCGAGGTGTAGAGGCACCGGGGTCGCTCGCTGGCGCTAGGTTCGATGTGACCGCCACCTTCGATGCGCAGCAGTTCGACCTGCAGCTTCGCCGGATCGGCGCCCCAGACGATGCGTTCGGCCCGCGTGGGATCAGCCGGGTCGCGATGCGACAGGGATTCGCGCCTCGAAGGCTCGGTCGGCAAACAAGCCAGCTAGCGCCAGAAGGCCACCGACTGCTCTACCCCGATCACCTGGCAGCGCGAGACGCGGCTCATGAAGTGCACTTCGCCGCCGGCATAGGGCACCAACGGATCGGCCGTGCCGGAGACGATCAGCGCGGGCACCGGCGTGGCGGTCGACGTGCAGCCCATCTCCGCCGACATGGCCGCGCTCACTGTGGCGAAAGCCGCCAGCCGCGGCCCCAGCGCGGCGGCGCGAAAAGCCATCATCCCGCCGTTGGACATGCCCATCAGGAACACACGCGCAGGATCAGCCTGGTGGCGGGCACCATCTCGTCGATCAGGGCCGCCAACAACCCGACGTCGTCGCTGCGCGGGTTGTTCGCGGCATCGCTGCGGCAGGCGTTCCGGCCCGGATGGCCGTCGGCGCCTTTCAAGCCGTCCGGCGCGGCCAGCAGCCAGACCGACATGGGCGCTAACGGTGCGTTGCTGCCCCAGCAACTGCGCGGCACTGCCGCCGTGTCCGTGCAGCAGGATGACCAGGGGCCGCAGGCCGGCGGGCGCCCGGTCAGGCGCTGCCACCAGCACGTGGCGCAGGCCTTCGGGGCGCGGCAGGTCGGGTGGGCAAACCGTGGCCGCCATCGAGGCGGCCGCCGCCCACACGCCGATGGCCGCGAAGATCAGTGAACGCATGCTTGGGTCCCTGGGTGAATACCCCGCAAACGCGTAGGCCTGCCGCCGGGTGCACGGAGCCGGTCGCCCATGATCAAATCCTGCGGATCCACCTCGCACGCGACTCATCCGAAGGGAAATTCTCATGCGCTACATGCTGTTGATCGTCGAACCCACCGGCCAGCGCGAGGCGCGGACCCGCCCCGAAGGTGAGCAGGCCTACGCCCGCATGCGGCAGTTCGGCGACGCCTTGCAGGCCGAAGGCAAGCTGCTCGCCGTCGAATCGCTCGCCACGCCGGCCAAGGCTACGCGGGTGCAGGTGCGCAAGGGCCAGGTCCAGTTGCTCGATGGCCCATTCGCCGAGGCGAAAGAAATGGTCGGCGGCTTCTACCTGGTGGACTGCGCCGGCTCCGAGGAAGCCCTGGAGATCGCCCGCCGCTGCCCGGCGGCCGAATGGGCCACGGTCGAGGTCCGCCCGGTATCGCCCTGCTTCGAAGAGTCGAACGCCTGACCCCGCGGCGGCGCGCCGCGAATCTCTTTTCACCTTTTGGCGGGCCCATTGTCGAAATGGGCCCGTCTGCTTCGTCGTGGTGATATCCACCCCTGGAGTTGAAGGAGAACAGTGATGCGTTTCATGATCATGGTCCGCGCCAATGCGGTGAGCGAATCGGGCGCGATGCCCGAAGACAGCCTGATGGCCGCAATGGCCACCTACCACGAGCAGTTGGCCAAAGCCGGCGCGCTGCTCGATGCCAACGGCCTGAAGCCCAGCGCCCAAGGTTGGCGCGTGCGCTACCTCGGCGGGCGCCCGACGCTGGTCGACGGGCCGTTCGCCGAGACCAAGGAACTGATCGCCGGCTACACGCTGATTCAGACCCGCTCGCGTGAAGAAGCCATGGAATGGGCGCGGCGTTTCCCGGCGCCCTTTGGCGCTGAGATGGACTGCGAGATCGAGGTCCGGCAGCTGTTCGAGCTGGACGACTTCACGCCCAACGAAGCCGTGCAGCGCTTCAAGGACATGGAAGTCGGCAACCACTGAACGCCCGGAGGACCCGATGCCCACCCAAATCTATGTCAACCTGCCGGTCATGAATGTCGAGCGCAGCCGCGCCTTCTTCTCGGCCCTCGGCTACAGCTTCAACCCGCAGTTCAGCAATGACACCGCGTTGTGCATGGTGGTGTCCGACACGATCTACGTGATGCTGCTGGCCGAGCCCTTTTTCCAGACCTTCACCGGTAAGCCGATCGCCGACGCGACCCGAACCACCGAGGTGCTGGTGTGCCTGTCGTGCAGCAGCCGAGCCGATGTCGACACGCTGGTGGCCAAGGCGCTGGCAGCCGGCGGCACGGCGCCCCGGGCCCCACAAGACCACGGCTTCATGTACGGCCACGGCTTCGAAGACCCGGACGGCCACATCTGGGAGCTGATGCACATGGACCCGAACGCCGTGCCACCGTCGGCATGACCACGCCAACGCAAGCGGCCACCCACCGTGCGATCGACGCGGTCTGGCGCATCGAGCAAGCGCGCATCGTGGCCGGTGTCGCACGCATGGTGCGCGACATCGGCCTGGCCGAAGAACTGGCGCAGGACGCGCTGGTTGCCGCGCTCGAGCACTGGCCGGCGGACGGCGTGCCGGCGAACCCAGGAGCCTGGCTGATGACCACCGCCAAGCATCGCGCGCTGGACCGCTTGCGGCGCGACAAGAACCTGGCCGCCAAGCTCGAACAGATCGGACTCGACCTGGAGGCGCGCGAGGCCCTGGTCGTGCCGGATTTCGTCGACGCGCTGGATGCGGCCCGGCAGGACGACATCGGCGATGACCTGCTGCGGCTGGTCTTCACCGCCTGCCACCCGCTGCTGTCACCCGAAGCGCGTGTCGCGCTGACATTGAAGCTGCTAGGCGGCCTGACGACCGCCGAAATCGCCCGCGCCTACCTGGTACCCGAGCCGACGATCGCGCAGCGCATCGTTCGCGCCAAACGCTCGCTGGCCGAAGCGCGGGTGCCCTTCGAGGTGCCTCGCGGCGACGAACTGGCGCCACGGCTGGCCTCGGTGCTGGAGGTCGTCTACCTGATCTTCAACGAAGGCTACACCGCCACCGTCGGCGATGACTGGATGCGCCCTGCGCTGTGCGACGAGGCGCTAAGGCTCGCACGCATGCTGGCCGAACTGGCGGCTCACGAGCCCGAGGCCCACGGCTTGGCCGCGCTGCTGGAAATCCAGGCCTCGCGTACGGCTGCACGCACCGACGAAGAGGGCAGACCCGTCCTGCTGGCGGACCAGAATCGCGCACGTTGGGACCACATGCTGATCCGTCGCGGTCTCGCGGCGCTGGGACGCGCGGAACAGCTAGCCGGGCAGCAGAAGCGTGCCCTCGGTCCCTACGCGCTGCAAGCCGCGATCGCCGCCTGTCACGCTCGAGCGCCCACTGCGCCCGACACCGACTGGGCGCGTATCGCCGCGCTGTATGACGCATTGACACATGTCACGCCGTCGCCGGTGGTCGAACTCAACCGGGCGGTCGCGGTCGCCATGGCGTTTGGCCCGGCTGCGGGGCTGGCGATCGTTGACACCTTGGTGGGCGAACCGGCGCTGAAGAAATATCAGTGGCTGCCGGCCGTGCGCGGTGACATGCTCGCCAAGCTGGGTCGACACAGCGAAGCGCGCGCAGAGTTCCTGCGCGCTGCAGCCATGGCCACCAATGAGCGCGAAAAGGCCTTGCTCCACGATCGCGCCCATCAGAGCAACGGTGCACATTGAGTCGGCAGAAATCGCGCCCGTGATGACCATGACCCGCCCGTCACAAAGGTGGGCGACAGGCTCACAATGCGCGCATGACGAACCCGGTTGAAGTTGCTGGCCGGCCTTTGCCAGCGGGCGTCCGCGACGCCCTCGCCGCTCGCTTCGGCGGGCGCCTGTCCACGGCACTCGCGGTGCGCGAGCAACACGGCCGCGACGAGTCGCCGTTCGACGTGCCGCCCCCCGCCGCGGTGGTCTTCGCCGAGTCGACCGAGGACGTCGCGTTCGTGGTCAGGTTGGCCAACGAGCACGGCGTGCCGGTGATTCCGTATGGTGCCGGCTCATCGCTTGAAGGTCACCTGCTGGCGGTGCAGGGCGGCATCAGCATCGACGTATCGCGCATGGACCAAGTGTTGCGGGTCAATGCCGAAGATCTGACGGTGACCGTGCAGGCCGGCGTGCTGCGTGAGCAGTTGAACCGCGAAGTGCGCGACACTGGGTTGTTCTTCCCGATCGACCCGGGCGCCAATGCTTCGATCGGTGGCATGGCCGCCACGCGGGCCTCGGGCACGAACGCGGTGCGCTACGGCACGATGCGCGAGAACGTGTTGGCGTTGACGGTCGTCACTGCCTCGGGCGAGGTGCTGCACACCGGCACCCGGGCGCGCAAGTCGAGTGCCGGCTACGACCTGACACGCCTGTTCGTCGGCAGCGAGGGCACGCTGGGCGTGATGACCGAGATCACGCTGAAGCTGTACCCGCTGCCGCAGGCCGTCTCGGCCGCGGTCTGCCATTTCCCCGATGTCGCCAGCGCCGTCAACACGACGATCCAGATCATCCAGATGGGCGTGCCGATCGCACGCTGCGAGTTGCTGGACGCGAACGCGATTCGCGCCGTCAATCGGGCCGAGAAGATGACGCTGACCGAGTCGCCGATGTTGCTGATGGAGTTCCATGGCAGCGATGATGGGGTCAAGGAGCAGGCCGAAACGGTGCAGGAGATCGCTGCGGAGTTCGGTGGCCAATCCTTTGAATGGGCCACCACGCCGGAGGCACGAACCCGCCTGTGGACCGCGCGGCACCGCGCCTACCTATCAGGCCTACAGATGAAGCCCGGCTGCCGCGCGGTCACCACCGACGCTTGCGTACCGATCTCGCGGCTGGCCGAGTGCATCGTCGATTCAGTGGCCGAGGTCGAAGCCTCCGGCCTGCCCTACTTCATTGTCGGCCATGTCGGCGACGGAAATTTCCACGTCGCCTACCTGATCGACCCGAACCGGCCCGACGAACGCGAGCTGGCCGAACGGCTGAACCACCAGCTGGTGCAGCGCGCCTTGCGACTCGAAGGCACCTGCACCGGCGAGCACGGCGTGGGCTTGCACAAGCAAGGCTTCCTGCTCGAAGAGGCCGGCGCCGGTGCGGTGGCGATGATGCGCGACATCAAGCGCGCGCTGGACCCGCGCAACATAATGAACCCGGGGAAGATCTTCCAGCTTGGTTGAGCGGCTTCCGACGGGCGATGCGCCGCCCGCTTGCGCCGGCGGTTCAATGCTTGATCGCGATTGCGACGACACCGCCGTAGATCTGGCGAAGCGCGCCTCGGGCAAGAAATGCCGATGCACCTGGTCATGCCGCAACACGCCGGCTGGTCGCGTCTGGCCATGTCCTTCGACTTCAACGATCTCAGCGTCACCAGGCCGCGACGACGTTTCCGCCTTTGACGATCTCCACCATGCCGTTCGTGGTGTTGTAGCGAAGGAAAACCTGTCCCGTTTTCTCGAGGATGATTTTCTGGTTGCCGTTCAAGCGCAGACTGTTCGCACCCAGGTCGATGCCCATGTTGTAGGTGGCGGCGTCGAAATTGATGCCGATATTGCCCGTGGCGCCGGAACCGAAATGGATACCGTTGTTCCAGCCCTTGCTGCCCGGCTGAATCTGGATCGCGTGGGTGCCCGGTACGGCGGATTTTTTCGTGTTGAGGATGTTCAAGCCGATGGTGCTACCGGTCGAGGTCATTGACGTCAACTCGCCGTTGTAGAGGATGCTGGTGCCGTTCGTTGCGATGGTCGATCCGCCCAGACTGTCCAGGCCATGGAACAACTCGCCGTGGTAGCCGGCCATCCACGGGCTGCCCGTGCTTCGCTGGAACGAACGAACGTTGGCCCCCGTACTTTGGGACGTCTCCAGCTTGGCGTCCGGGCTGTTGGTTCCCGTGAGCTGGATGAACAGCGGCCAGGTAAATGAATTGGTCTGGGTCGCCTCTGCCACCAGCGAGAGGATCTCGTTGGTATGACCGGGTTCCACGCCCGCCGGGTCGGTGCGCGTCCAACGCACCGACGTATTCAGCGAAGGGAGCGTGGGCACTGTCGCGGAAAAGTCCATGATCGAATACAGATTGACGCCGCCAACCGTCACCGCGATCGCCGCGCCGGCCACCAGTGCCAATGACGCACCGAGGAACGAAATCGCCACCTTCGTCTGGCGCCGCCGCGCCACATCGCGCCCGCGCAATGTCGATTCCAAGGAAACGACTCGCTCCTGCAGCGTCGCGATGACCAATTCCATTTCGTTCGGGGACATCAAAACCTCCGGAGTTATTCAATTTGGGTGAGAAAACAGGCGACAGCCATCCCTCGCACGGGCCCTCACCCGGTTCGGAGACGATCAAAATTATGCCGGCGTCCCTCTTCGGTTCGGCGCGAGCCAGCAAAGCTGCGCCCCGACGGAGTCGCTGTGGCCCGTCAGTTCAGGCGACCTCGGCGCTGGCCTTTACGAACGGGCGCAGCGCCGCTCGTGATCAAGTGGCATGCGCAAATCCGGCTTGCCGGTCCGCTACGCGAGCCCCCTGGAGCAGGCCCCGGAAGGGGCCGTGGGGGCCTCAACTCGGCGCCGGCACGCTCCACCGCCGCGTCACATCGCCCTTGGCGTTGACGCTTTCGAGCTGCACCCCAAAGCCCCAAAGCCGCGCCGCGTGCTTCAGCACCTCATGCGCGCCGTCGTCGAGTGGGCGGTCGTTGTGCTGGGTGTGGCGCAAGGTCAGCGAGCGGTCGCCGCGCAGGTTGACGTTCCAGACCTGGATGTTGGGCTCGCGCGCGCCGAGGTCGTACTGGCGTGACAGGGCTTCGCGCACGCGGCGGTAGCCGCTGTCATCGTGGATCGCGCTGACCTCGATCTCGCTGTCCTTCTCGTCGTCGGTGATCTGAAACAGGCGGAAGTCGCGCATCAGCTTCGGGCTCAGGTACTGGCCCACGAAACTTTCGTCCTTGAAGTTGCGCATCGCCTGGTCCAAGGTCGGCAGCCAGGGCTTGCCGGCGATGGTGGGGAACCAGGCGTGGTCCTCTTCGGTCGGGTTCTCGCAGATGCGCTTGATGTCCGTGTACATCGCGAAGCCGAGCGCGTAGGGGTTGATGCCGGAGTAGTTGCGGTCACCGACCTTGGGCTGGTAGACGACGTTGGTGTGCGACTTCAGCCATTCGATCATCACGCCGTCGGTCAGGAAGCCGTCGTCGTACATCGTGTTGAGAATCTTGTGGTGCCAGAAGGTGGCCCAGCCTTCGTTCATCACCTGGGTCTGGCGCTGCGGGTAGAAGTACTGCGCGATCTTGCGCACGATGCGCACCACCTCGCGCTGCCAAGGCTCCAGCAGCGGCGCGTTCTTCTCGATGAAGTACAGCAGGTTCTCTTCCGGGTCTTCCGGGAAGCGTCGCGTCTGCTGGGCTTCTTCGGCCTTCTCGATCCGCTTGGGCAGGGTGCGCCAGATGTCGTTGACCTGCTGCTGTGCGTACTGCTCGCGGTCCTTGCGCATGGCCAGTTCTTCGGCGAGCGACTTCTTGCTCGGCCGGCGGTAGCGGTCCACGCCATGGTTTTGCAGCGCGTGGCAGGAATCGATGAATTCCTCGACCGTGCCCACGCCGTGGCGTTCTTCGCACTCGGTGATGTAGTTTTTGGCGTAGACCAGGTAGTCGATGATCGACGACGCGTCGGTCCACATGCGGAACAGGTAGTTGCCCTTGAAGAAGCTGTTGTGACCGTAGGCGGCGTGGGCGATCACCAGCGCCTGCATCGCCATCGTGTTCTCCTCCATCAGATAGCTGATGCAGGGGTTCGAGTTGATGACGATCTCGTAGGCCAGGCCCATGTGGCCGCGACGGTAGTTCTTCTCGGTCGAGATGAACTCCTTGCCGTAGCTCCAGTGGCGGTAGTTCACCGGCATGCCCACGCTGGCGTAGGCGTCCATCATCTGCTCGGCAGTGATGATCTCGAGCTGGTTCGGGTAGGTGTCCAGGCCGAAGCGCCGGGCGGTGGCCTTGATGATCTCGTGGTACTGCTCGATCAGCTCGAACGACCAGTCGCTCGGGTCTTCCAGCGGCCGCTCTGGCCGGGTCGGCGGGGGCAGGGGGCCATCGAGCGCGCTGCGCGGTTTGCGCCGGTCGCCCGCGGTCGGAATCTTCGAAGCGTTGTGCACGAAACGGCGGTCCTGTGAGTACTCGGTCACTTCGGTGCCCCTTCCTTCTTGAAGAGGTCTCGAAACACCGGATAGATCTGTGAAGCTTCAGTGGCCTTGCGCATCGCGAAGTGCTTGTGCGTCTCGACCAGGCGGGTGTATTCCTCCCAGAGGTTCTGCTCTTCTTCGGCCACCTGGACATACGCGTAGTAGCGGCAAGCGGGCAGCAGCTTCTCGGCCAGCAGCTCGCGGCAGCGGCCGGAATCGTGGTGCCAGTTGTCACCGTCGCTGGCCTGGGCGCCGTAGATGTTCCACTCGCCCGGGTGGTAGCGCGCCTTGACGATGTCGTTCATCAATTCGAGCGCGCTGGAGACCACCGTGCCGCCGGTTTCTCGAGCGTGGAAGAAATCCTCCTCGCTGACCTCTTGGGCCTGCGTGTGGTGGCGGATGAAGACCAGGTCGATCTTCTCGTAGTGCTTGGTCAGGAACAGGTACAGGATGATGAAGAAGCGCTTGGCCAGGTCCTTGCGCGCCTCGTCCATCGAGCCCGAGACGTCCATCAGGCAGAACATCACCGCCTTGCTGCTGGGCACCGGCACCCGAACGCGGTTGCGAAAGCGCAGGTCGATCGGGTCGAGAAAGGGGATGCCCGACAGCTTGCCGCGCAACTCGATAATGCGTTTTTCGGCCTCCGCCATTTCCTTCAACGCGACCGGGTCGGTCGAGTGATGGCGCTTGATCTCGGCCACACGCTCTTCCAACGCATGCAACTCGCGCCGGGCGTCACCGCCGAGCGCGATGCGGCGGCTCAGAGCGCCGCGCATCGAGCGCACGATGTGCAGGTTGTTCGGCGTGCCGTCGCTGGAGTAGCCGGCACGGTGTGTCTTCCACTCCGGCACGTCGGCGAGCTGCGTCTTCACCAGGTGCGGCAAGGCCAGGTCTTCAAAGAAGACCTGCATGAACTCTTCCTTGCTCAAGGCGAAGGTGAAGTCGTCTTCACCTTCGCCCGAATCGCTGGCCTGACCCTTGCCACTGCCCTGCCCGCCGCCCCCCTTGGGGCGCTGGATGCGGTCACCGGTGACGTACTCCTTGTTGCCCGGATGGACCATCTCGCGCTTGCCGCCTTGGCCGTGGTGGAACACCGGCTCGGAGATGTCCTTCTTCGGGATGCGCACCTCTTCGCCGCGTTCCAGGTCGCGGATGCCGCGGCCATCGACCGCGCGCTTGACCGCCTCGCGGATCTGGTCCTTGTGGCGGCGCAGGAAACGCTCGCGGTTGCCTATCGACTTGTTCTTGCCAGCCAGCCTGCGGTCGATGATCTGCTGAAGCATCGCGTCCCTCGTCAGTTATGGTCGGAACGGCTCGTCTTCAAGAAGATTTCCGAACGCGCAGGTACCACTCGCACAGCAGGCGGACCTGCTTCGCCGTGTAGCCCTTCTCGACCATGCGTTGCACGAAGTCTTCGTGCTTCTTGGCCTCGTCGGCGCTGGCCTTGGCGTTGAAGCTGATCACCGGCAGCAACTCTTCGGTGTTCGAGAACATCTTTTTCTCGATCACCGCCCGCAGCTTCTCGTAGCTCGTCCAGACCGGGTTGTTGCCGGCGTTGTTGGCGCGAGCACGCAACACGAAGTTGACGATCTCGTTGCGGAAGTCCTTCGGGTTGGCGATGCCGGCCGGCTTCTCGATCTTCTCCAGCTCCCCGTTCAGGCTGGCACGGTCGAAGACTTCACCGGTGTCGGTGTCGCGGTACTCCTGGTCCTGAATCCAGTAGTCGGCATAGGTGACATAGCGGTCGAAGATGTTCTGGCCGTACTCGCTGTAGCTTTCGAGGTAGGCGGTCTGGATCTCCTTGCCGATGAACTCGGCGTAGCGCGGGGCCAGCTGCTCCTTGATGAAGGCGACGTACTTCTGCTCCAGCTCTTGCGGGAACTGCTCGCGCTCGATCTGCTGCTCGAGCACGTACATCAGGTGCACCGGGTTGGCCGCCACTTCCTGGCTGTCGAAGTTGAAGACCTTGGACAGGATCTTGTAGGCGAAGCGGGTCGAGATGCCACTCATGCCCTCGTCCATGCCGGCGTAGTCGCGGTACTCCTGGTAGCTCTTGGCGCGCGGGTCGGTGTCCTTCAGGTTCTCTCCGTCGTAGACCTGCATCTTGGAGTACAGGCTGGAGTTTTCAGGTTCCTTCAGCCGGGTGAGGATCGCGAACTGGCTCATCATCTTCAACGTGCCAGGGGCGCACTTGGCCTCGGCCAGCGACGAGCCACGCACCAGCTTCTCGTAGATCTTGACCTCTTCCGAGACCCGCAGGCAATAAGGCACCTTGACGATGTAGACCCGGTCGAGGAAGGCCTCGTTGTTCTTGTTGTTGCGGAAGGCCTTCCACTCGCTCTCGTTCGAGTGCGCCAGGATGACGCCGTCGAAGGGGATCGCGCCGAAGCCTTCGGTGCCCTTGAAGTTGCCTTCCTGGGTGGCCGTCAGCAGCGGGTGCAGCACCTTGATCGGTGCCTTGAACATTTCGACGAATTCCATCAACCCCTGGTTGGCCAGGCACAGGCCGCCGGAGTAGCTGTAGGCATCGGGGTCGTCCTGGGCGTAGGTCTCGAGCTTGCGGATGTCGACCTTGCCGACCAGGGCCGAGATGTCCTGGTTGTTCTCGTCGCCCGGCTCGGTCTTGGTCACGCCGATCTGCTTCAAGACACTCGGGTGGCGCTTGACGACCTTGAACTGGCGGATGTCGCCGCCGTACTCTTCCAGCCGCTTCACCGCCCAGGGGCTCATGATGCGGTTCAGGTAACGGCGCGGAATGCCGTATTCGCTTTCGAGCAACGCGCCGTCTTCGTCCGCGTTGAACAAGCCCAGCGGCGATTCGTTCACCGGCGAACCCTTGATCGCATAGAACGGCACCAGCTCCATCAGCTGCTTCAGCCGCTCGGCGATCGAACTCTTGCCGCCACCGACCGGGCCCAGCAGATACAGGATCTGCTTTTTCTCTTCCAGCCCTTGAGCGGCATGGCGGAAGTACGACACGACCTGCTCGATCGAGTCTTCCATGCCATAGAACTCAGCGAACGCCGGATAGACCTTGATGATCTTGTTGGCGAACAGGCGCGACATGCGCGGGTCATTGCGCGTGTCGACCATTTGCGGCTCGCCGATGGCCTTGAGCATGCGCTCGGCGGCCGTGGCATAGGCCAACGGGTTGCGCTTGCACTCAGCCAGATAGTCCGCAAGAGAGATTTCCTCCTCGCGGGTGCGCTCATACCGGGCGGCGAAGCTGCTCATCACGTCCATGCAAGACCTCCTGTCAATGTGTGTCAGGGCGGCGCTGCGCGGGGGCTCCCTCCGGCGCGGCGTCTGGGAAGTTCTGATGGCGTCCCGGCTGTACGGACCCGGGCGTCATCAGAGCTTTCCGGTCTTCAGGTCATGCAACGCACCAAGGCACGTTGACGGTGACAGCTTGTGCTTCTCTCCTGCAGGCAATCGAGCAAAAAGCGGGCCACAAGTCCACCAGATCGGCCCACCGACATTGGCGGTCGAATCGCGATCCTCTCGCGACCCGCCTGCGTCATCCGTTCACGCAGGGCCGTGCGGTCAACCCGTTATATCTCGTTTCGCGTCAACTGGGCTAGGGGCCGATGAATTCACGCCACATGCAGCGTGGCACGCTGCACATGCAGCGCATCGAAGATGCAGAATACTCAGCGCTCGCGTGCACCCAGCTTGTCGAGCAAACCCGACAGTTCGTCGAGCGAACCGAAGCGGATCGCGATCTCGCCCTGCTCACCGCGCTTGGTCTTGCGCTGCACACGAATCTCGACATCGGCCGTCAATGCATCGGCCAGCTGCTCTTCGAGCCGCACGATGTCACGTGACTTCTCTTGCGCGACGCGCAGCAGCGGTGTCTGACGGCCCGGGTTCAAGGCCTTGTTGGCCAGCTTCTCGGCGTCGCGCACCGACAACTTCTTGGCCACGATTTCGTTGGCAGACAGGATCTGCTGCGCATTGGCCAGCGGCAACAGGGCCCGTGCGTGTCCCATGTCCAGGTCACCCGCCATCAGCATTTGTTGCACCGGCGCCGCCAGGTTCAACAAACGCAGCAGGTTGCTGGCCGCGCTGCGCGAGCGCCCCACCGCTTGTGCCGCCTGTTCGTGGGTCAAGCCGAACTCGTCGACCAGGCGCTTCAGGCCTTGCGCCTCTTCCAGCGGGTTCAGGTCTTCGCGCTGGATGTTCTCGATCAGCGCCATCACGGCGGCGGCTTCGTCCGGCACCACCTTGACCAGCACCGGCACCTCGCCCAGGCCCGCCAGCTGCGCCGCACGGTAGCGCCGCTCGCCGGCGATGATCTCGTAGCGCGCGGCACCGGTGGCGCCCTGGTCGGAGGCGCCCAGCGGGCGCACCAGGATGGGCTGCATCACGCCCTGGCTCTTGATGCTCTCGGCCAGTTCGTACAGCGAGCCTTCGTCCATCCGGGTGCGCGGCTGGTACTTGCCGGCCTGGAGCTGGCCGACCTTCAGCACGGTGGGGGTGCCTGCAGTGGCCGCGGCGTCGGAGGCGGACTCACTGACCTTGGGGCCGAGCAAGGCTTCCAGGCCCATGCCCAGGCCTTTGGGTTTCTTGGTTGCCATCGGGCCATTGTCGCCGGCCCACGAAGCGCAAACAGGGCCGGCCTCGAAGTCACAGCCTGGTCGACGCCGCCTTAATGCCGGACGCCAGCCGCTTCTTCGTGAAACACCACACGGTCCTTGTCGACGGCTCCCCCCAATGATGGCGGCGGCGACCGGGGCGATGACGGGGTGTACTTACTTACAATCAGGGGTTTCATGGCGCAGCGCTGCCGCTCGCCGACTGCCCACCCTTGCCGCCGCCGCCCAACCCCCGTGAACATCGAGTTTGTCATCCGCGAATGGGCGGCGTGGGCGCCCACTCTGGGCGATCGCGCACGCTGGCGGGCATGGGCAACGGCCACTGACGCGGCGCTGCCGCCCAGCAACGACGAGGCCCCCGCCCTCGCCGCGATGCCGGCGATGAGCCGCCGCCGCCTGAATCCGCTCGGCCGCGCAGCGGCACAAGTGGCCTATGAGCTCGCCGACCCCGCCACGGACAGCGTGGCCAATACCCCGATGGTCTATGCCTCGCGCTACGGCGACGCCGGACGCTCGTTGGCTTTGCTGGCGGACCTGGCGCGTGGCGAGCCGATTTCGCCCACCGCGTTTGGCTTGTCGGTGCACAACGCGATCGGGGCGATGGTGTCGATCGCCCGCGGAGACCGAGCCCACCACAGCGCCTTGGCGGGCGGCGTCAGCAGCGCCGGCGTGGGGCTGATCGAAGCTGCCGGTCTGCTCGCCGATGGCGAAGACTCGGTCGTGCTGGTGCACTACGACGCCCCGCTGCCGGGCGACTATTCAGGCTTTGCCGATGAGCCGGCGGCCCCCTACGCCTGGGCCTGGCGGGTGGCCGCGCCGCGCCCTGGCGAAGCCCACCTGCGGCTGGCACTCGACGCCCCCGAGCCGCTCCTGCCCGACGCGATCGACGCCAGCCTGCCCTTCGGCTTGGCCTTGCTGCGTTTCGCCTTATCCGACCAGCCGGCCTGGCAGCGCAACGCCGACGGCCATGGCTGGCGCTGGAGCCGCCATGGTTGAACGGCTGGACCAGGCGTGGCGCACCGCGGCCACGGGCTTCTGCTTCGCCGCCTTTGGCGTCGGCGGCCTGCTGATGCGCGGCCTGATCTTCCCGCTGCTGAACTTGGCAGTGACCCAGCGCGAGCGCCGCACCCGCTGGGCGCGTGCCTGCATCCACCACGCCTTCCGTCTCTTCGTCGGGCTGATGCGCCTTCTGGGGGTGCTGACCTTCGAACTGCGCGGCGCCGAGCGCCTGCAGCGCGAAGGCCTGCTGATCCTGGCCAACCACCCGACCCTGATCGACGTGGTGTTCCTGATGTCGTTCGTCGAGCGCGCCGACTGCATCGTCAAGGGCGCCCTGGCACGCAATCCATTCACCCGTGGCCCGGTTCGGGCGGCCGGCTACGTTTGCAACGATTCCGGCACCGACATGGTCGAGGGCTGTGTGGGATCGTTGCGCGCCGGCAACAACCTGATCATCTTTCCCGAAGGCACCCGCACGCCGCGCACCGGCCACCAGCCGCTGCAGCGCGGTGCCGCGAACATTGCGGTGCGCGGACAACGCAACGTGACGCCGGTACGCATCCGCGTGCAGCCGCTCACCCTCGGCAAGGGCGAGAAGTGGTACCGCGTGCCGGCGAAACGCTGCCACCTCGAGTTCGAGGTCGGCGAAGACATCGCCGTCGCCCCCTTCCTGGCCGACAGTGCGAGCGAAGCCATCGCCGCGCGCCGACTGACCGATCATCTGACCGCTTACTTTTCCCCGGAGGCTCCCCTTGCAGGCCACACTTGAACAAGAGATCAAGGAACTCGTGATTTCATCTCTGGCGCTGGAGGACGTTCAGCCCGACGATATCGACCCCGTCGCGCCGCTGTTCGTCGAAGGCCTGGGCCTGGACTCGATCGACGCGCTGGAGCTCGGTCTCGCGCTGCAAAAGCGCTATGGCGTGCACATGTCGGCCGACGCCGAGGAAACCCGCCGCCACTTTGGCAGCGTGCGCGCTCTGGCCGCGTTCGTGGCCTCGCAACGCACGCTCTAAGCCAGCTTCGCCTGACCATTGCCCTAGGGATCGCCATGAAACAAGACGACATCCTGCAAACGATCGTCAACACCTTGCACGACACGTTCGAGATCGAGCGTGAGCGCATCCAGCCGCAATCGCGGTTGTATGAAGATCTGGACATCGACAGCATCGACGCTGTCGACCTGATCGTGCGTTTGAAGCCCCTGGTCGGCAAACGCCTGAACCCGGAAGCTTTCAAGTCGGTGCGCACGGTGCAAGACGTGGCGGACGCGCTGGCCCGCCTGGTCAATGACCCGGCGCCCATCTGAAGCAGGGCGACTGCGACCTGGCGCGATCGCGACCGGGCTGGTCCTGCTGCTGACCCTGGCGTACCCGTTCGCGGTCGCCTTCGGGCTGGGCCGCGTTGAGCCCCGCTGGTTTGCGCTTGCGCTGGTCGGCCTGGCGCTGCTGCGCGCGGCCGTGTCACGGCAGGCGCTGTGGTGGGCTGCCGCTGCCGGGGCAACGCTGTTGGCGGCCCTCAGCCTGGCCGGCCAAGGCTGGCTGCCGCTCAAGCTCTACCCGGTGCTGGTCAACGCCGTGCTGCTGCTGGTGTTCGGCGTCAGCCTGTGGCGCGGGCCGCCGGTGATCGAGCGGCTGGCGCGCCTGGCCGAGCCAGATCTGCCGCCCGAAGGCGTCGCCTACACGCGCCGCGTCACCGAAGCCTGGTGCCTGTTCTTCGTGTTCAACGGCACCGCCGCCGCGGCCACCGCACTGTGGCTGTCGACCGAAGCCTGGGCGCTGTACAACGGCTTCATCGCCTACCTGCTGATCGGCGCGATGTTCGCCGGCGAGTGGCTGCTGCGCCGGCGCCTGAAGGCGCGAGTGGCTGCCGGCCAGGCGGCCCTGACAGGCGCGACCCATGGCTGATTCCAAACCCATCTGGCTGCCGCTGCCCGAGGTTGCCGTGCGACCGGGGCTGGCCGACCGCGCCTTTGCGCGCCGCGGTGACCAGCGGCTGACCCGCACCGATTTCCTGGCCCGTGTCGATGCCTGGCAGGCACGCCTGGCCACCGAACCTGGCCATCGCTGGGCCCTGTTCAGCGACGACAGCACGGATTTCGCTGCGATGCTGTTCGGCGCCTGGCACGCCGGCAAGACAGTGCTGCTGCCTGGTGACATGCAGGCGGCCACGCTGGCGCGGCTGGCAGCCGAGGTCGACGGAACGCTTGGCCAGTTGCCTGGCGCCCTGCCCGATGCACCTGCGGCGCCCAGCCCCCAGGCGCGCCTGCCACTGGATCTGCAGCGTACCCGGCTGATCGTCTACACCTCCGGTTCCAGCGGCGAACCCGAGGCGATTGCCAAGAGCCTGGCCCAGCTGGACGCCGAGATGCACACGTTGCAAGCGGCATTTGGCGCGCGTGTCGACGCCGATGGCCCGGCCAACGTCGTGACCACGGTCTCGCACCAGCACATCTATGGCCTGCTGTTCCAGGTGCTGTGGTCGCTCGCCGCGGGGCGCCCCTTCCTGGGCCGTCGGCTGGACTACCTGGAAGCATTGCCCGCCGCGTTGGCCGATGGCCCCGGCCTGCTCATCGCCAGCCCCGCCCACCTGCGCCGCATTCCCGACGAGCCGGCGTTGGCCACCTGCGTCGGCGCGCTGCGCGCCGTGTTCTCGTCCGGCGGCCCGCTGCCGCCCGAAGCGGCAACGGACTCGCTGGCCCGGCTCGGTCACTCGCCGATCGAGGTCTTCGGCAGCTCGGAGACCGGTGGCATCGCGTGGCGCCAGCGGGCGCAACATGGTGACCACTGGCATGCCTTGCCCGGCATCGACTGGCGCATCAACGGCGAGTTGCTCGAAGTGCGTTCCGGCCATCTGCCCGATGGGGATTGGTACACGACCAGCGACCGCGTGCGGCCGCTGCCCGACGATCCGTCGGGTGCCAGTTT